>JAGBAV010000082.1 GCA_017938795.1 Clostridia bacterium | reverse complement strand
GGGTTGCGACCCTGGACCCAAAGGAGATTTGCGAAGTTGCTTATACAGCTCCAGGTCCAGGACCACAGTCCTGGTCGTTTGCAGGGGGGAAGGAGAGTCCAGAGAGGCTTGGGGGGAGAATCGAAACTCCCCCCAGTCTCTCTGGCCCCAGCGGAGCGCGTTCCCCCTGAAGACGGCAGCCTTCATTCCTTAGTGAACAATAGCATCCTATATCTTACGAAGCTGCTTACAGCCTGGCAGCCCTCAGCGCCTGCCGGGAATAGACATAGGGGCGCACGAAGGGCAGGCGCGAGATGCGCACGAACACCGTGTCGCCCGATATACGGACGGCCAGCTGCGTGGGATGCAGGCGAAGGCTGCCGGAAAAGTCGGAGACAAAGACGGAGGTCGGCCCGCCCTCCGGCAGGGAGCCGGCCTGCTCAAGCCGGGCCATCACGGCAAATACGTTTTCTCTGCTGGGTTTCATGAAGGATTGCTCCTTTCTCAAGCGATCATAACATGTCCAAATTCGCGAAGCATGTGTGCTTTTCCTGCCGGACGGGGATTGCATTTTGCTGGCAATTCGCGTATCATAGACGCATCCTGAACTCATCATCTGTCTGCACACAAGGAGAGACGTTATGGATATCAAGAAAGAGGCGCTCAAGAAGCACTATGAATGGCAGGGCAAGCTGGAGATTGCCCCGCGCGCGCATGTCACCAACAGCGAGGAGCTGTCCCTGGCCTATACCCCGGGCGTGGCCGAGCCGTGCCTGGCCATCCGTGACGACTACAACAAGAGCTACGAGCTGACCCGCCGCGCGAACATGGTCGCCGTCATCACCGACGGCACCGCCATCCTCGGCCTGGGCGACATCGGCCCGGAGGCCGGCATGCCCGTCATGGAGGGCAAGTGCGTGCTCTTTAAGGAGTTCGCGGGCGTGGACGCGTTCCCGATCTGCATCCGCAGCAAGGATGTGGACGAGCTCGTGCGCACGATCTACCTGATCTCCGGCAGCTTCGGCGGCATCAACCTGGAGGACATCGCCGCGCCGCGCTGCTTTGAGGTGGAGCGCAGGCTCAAAGAAATCTGCGACATCCCCGTCTTCCACGACGATCAGCACGGCACGGCCATCGTTGTCGCCGCGGCGCTCATCAATGCGCTCAAGGTCGTGCACAAGGAGATGGACAAGGTGCGCGTGGTCATCAACGGCGCGGGCAGCGCAGGCGTGGCCATTGCCAGGCATCTGCTGAATCTGGGCGTCAAGGATCTGGTCATGGTCGACCGTTTCGGCGTGATCGCCGAGGGCATGGAAGGGCTCAACCCCGCGCATGAGGAGATGAGCCGCATCACCAATCCGCGCCGCGTCAGCGGCACGCTGGCAGACGCCATGCGCGGGGCGGACGTGTTCATCGGCGTGAGTGCCCCGGGCGTCGTCACGCGGGAGATGGTGGCCTCCATGGCGCCGGGCGCGTGCGTCTTCCCGATGGCCAATCCCGTGCCGGAGATCCATCCTGACGAGGCGCTTGCCGCGGGCGCGGCGGTCGTGGGCTGCGGGCGAAGCGACTATAAGAACCAGATCAACAATGTGCTGGCCTTCCCCGGCATCTTCCGCGGCGCGCTGGATGTGCGGGCGCGCGAGATTAACGAGGCGATGAAGATGGCTGCCAGCCATGCCATCGCGGCGCTGGTGTCCGATGAGGAGCTCTGCGCGGACTATATCATCCCGAAGGCGTTTGACAAGCGTGTGGGCCCGGCCGTCGCGGCGGCTGTGGCGAAGGCCGCGCGCGAGACAGGCGCCGCCAAGGAGTAAGAGGCTGTTGACAGTCCGTTGACATACGCCGTATAATACAAATAGAGTGATGCGCCGGAATGCTGGCACAGAGCCGGATTATCTTACACGAGAGGAGTCGACGGAATGTATTATAGCTATAACCAACTGCTGGGCATGCTGCGCTCGCCGAAGTGGATTGCCATTGCTGTGGGCGTGCTGCTCGTGCTGCTTGTGCTCTTCAATTACCGCAAGGTCCCGCCGAATATCGCGCTGGTGATCTCGGGCGGTATCCGCCGCAGGTATAAGGTGAAGGACGGCGACGGCAAGACCGTGGTCAAGAAGTTCGGCTACCGCATTGTCCGCGGCGGCGCGACGGTGGTCATTCCCTTCTTTGAGCGCGTGGATAAGCTCAATCTGGGCATCATGCAGGTGGATATCCGCACCACGCAGCCTGTGCCGTCCATGGAGTATATCTCCGTCATGGTCGACGGCGTGGCCAATATCAAGATCGGCTCGGACGACGTCTCCATCGCCACGGCGGCGGAGCAGTTCCTCAACTGGAAGCCGGAGCAGATTGCCGCGATTGCGCAGCAGGTGCTCGAGGGTAACATGCGCGAGATCATCGGCCGCATGACCATCGCGGATCTGGTGCAGAACCGCGATAAGTTCGCCGCGGAGACCAGCCGCGCCGCTGCTGCGGATATGGCGAACATGGGCCTTGAGATCATCAACATCACCATCCAGAACTTCTCCGATCAAGAAGGCGTCGTGGAGACCATGGCGACCCGCAACATCGTGGAGAAGGAGCGCGACGCGCAGATCGCCCGCGCCGAGGCGGAGCAGCAGGGCCATAAGGCCAAGGTCGAGGCCGACACGCTCATGGCGCAGCAGACGACCGAGCTGGAGCTCAAGCAGGCGGAGTATAAGATTCAGGCTGACCGCGCCCGCGCGGACGCCGATATCGCCTATAACGTCCAGCAGGAGATCGCCCGCAAGACGTTCGAAGAGGAGCGCGCTCAGGCTGAGATGGTCCGCCTGCAGAGGCAGACCGAGCTCGAGCGTCAGCGCGTTGAGATCGAGCGGCAGAAGCTGAGCGTCGAGGTCCGCGAGAAGGCGGAGGCGGAGCGCGACGCCCGCATCGCCCGCGCGGAGGCCGAGCGCGCAGAGAAGCAGGCCATCGCCGATGCGGAGTTCTACGCGGCGCAGAAGGAGGCGGAGGCCATCCGCCTGCGCGGCGAGGCAGAGGCCGAGGCCATCGAGCGCAAGGCGATCGCCATGCAGAAGTATGGCGAGGCCGCGATGCTGGAGATGGTCGTGGAGAAGCTGCCCGAGGTGGCGCGCGCGATCGGCGAGCCGCTGGCGCAGACCGACAGGATCCTCATGTTCGGTGAGGGCGCTGCGACCAATATGACGCGCGACGTCGCCGGCTCCATGCTCCAGACCTTCGAGGCGATCAAGGGCAGCGTCGGCGTGGACATCCCGCGTATGCTGCGCGACGTCACCACCGGCGGCCTCATCGGCCGCGCGGCGCAGGAGGAACAGGACGACGAAGGTGAGAAGGAAGCTCCTGAGGCCGACGCATAAGCGCAGCCCCCGGCGCAAATCGTCACATGCACTGACTTTTTCGTATGAATCCTTGTATTTTCAGGAAAAATGGTGTACAATAATCAGCCGGAATATGTTTCCGGCTGTTTTTTGCGTGTATTGGATCGAGCATATGGCTCAAGGAGATCAGAGACTATGACGAAGATTGATATTTTTTCCGGCTTCCTCGGCGCGGGCAAGACCACGCTCATCAAGAAGCTGCTTAAGGAGGCTCTCGCCGGCGAGCGGGTTGTCCTCATCGAGAATGAATTCGGCGAGATCGGCATCGACGGCGGCTTCATGAAGGAAGCCGGCATCGAGGTCACCGAGATGAACTCCGGCTGCATCTGCTGCAGCCTTGTGGGCGACTTCGGCGAGGCGCTCAAGAAGGTTATTGACCAGTACCATCCCGACCGCGTGCTCATCGAATTATAGATTAAGATAAAATTTTGTGTAAAAGTGTAAGATTATGATTCAGAAGTTGTCTATATAGGTGTAAGGG
>JAGBAV010000081.1 GCA_017938795.1 Clostridia bacterium | reverse complement strand
GACAACGAGCACATCATCGACGGCACGCAGATCGTGCTGACGGCGAGCAAGACGGTGGACGGCAGGGAGCCGGCTGAGGGCGAGGTCTTCACCTTCACGCTGGAGGGCGAGGATTTCGCCCAGACGAAGCAGAACGCGGGCGGCACGGTCACCTTCGACCCGATCCTCTATACGGAGGAAGATGTGGGCGAGCATGTCTACACGATCACGGAGCAGGCGCAGGCCGGCTACATGACCGACCCGTCGGTGTATACCGTGACGGTGACGGTGATCGTCGGCGAGGACTATGCGCTGAACGCGCAGATCACCTCGATCAAGCGGAACGGCGCGGAGGCGGACACGGTTCTCTTCGAGAACACCATCCCCGAGACGGAGATCCGCCTGACCGCGCGCAAGACGGTCAACGGCGATGCGCCCGCTGCGGGCGAGGTCTTCACCTTCCGCCTGACGGGCGAGGGCGTGGACATGACGGCGAGCAACGTGGGCGGCGAGATCGTCTTTGATCCGATCGGCTATACCGGCCGCGATGCGGGCAGGCGCTTCACCTACACAATCCGCGAGGAGGCGGCCGAGGGCTACATCACCGACGAGACGGTGTATACCGTGACGGTCGCTGTGGAGCAGAATGCGGACGGCAGCCTTGCGGCGCGGGTGGAGCAGATCCGCTGTGACGCCGGCAATGCGGAGACGATGCTCTTCCGCAACGAGCGCGAGAAGGAAGACGTCGTCCCGAAGACCGGCGACGAGAGCATGCTGATGCTGTATGCGCTGCTATGCCTCGGCGCGGCTGCCGGCTTTGTGCTGATGAGCAGGCGCAGAACGGCCTGAATGGGCGCATGAACAGAGCCGCGCGGGATTCCGCGCGGCTCTTTCTGAAAATGTACCGTCCGCATGGCGGATTGTCCATGGATGTGGTATAATAAAGCGTCAGTATGCGATACACCGGCCTTGGCCGGAGGGAGGAGACTTATGATGATGAAGAAGCGTCTGCCTGCGCTTTTGCTCGCTGCGCTGCTTGTGCTGGCGGCGTGCACGGCGCTCGCCGGGGAGATCACGATCAATGCGTACGAGCATCCTGTTGAGGAGAATGGCTGGTATGATACGATGGAGGAGGTCGCCGTCTATCTGGTGGAATACGGCGAGCTCCCGGAGAATTACCTGACCAAGAACGAGGCGCGCGACCTCGGGTGGAATTCCAATAAGGGCAACCTGTGGAAGGTGGCGAAGGGCTGCTCCATCGGCGGCGACCGGTTCGGCAATTACGAGGGCCTGCTGCCCGATGCGAAGGGACGGAAGTGGACGGAATGCGATATCGACTTCGATGGCGGCTACCGTAACGGGAAGCGCATCGTATTCTCCAATGACGGCCTGATCTACTACACGGACGATCACTACGAGTCCTTTGACGAGATCAGCGTGATCTGGTCGACGGATACGGCGGAATCCTCGGAGAGCGGCGGGCTGCTGAGCGACGAGGAATTCGACGCGCTGTGGGAATTGCTGTTCGGAGGGGAATAAGATGAAGAAGATCTGTCTTGATTTTTCGAATATCCAGACGGTGCGCGCGGCGCACATCTATATCCGCTATATGATGGATCTGCCGGCGTACTACGGCTGCAATCTGGACGCCCTGCACGATGTGCTGACGGAGCTTGGTGAGGATACCGTGCTGAGCTTCTGCGGCGCGGAGCGCGCGGGGGAGGAGATGCAGCGCTGGCTGCCGGCGTTTGAGCGGGTGCTTGCGGATTCGGCGAAGGAGAATCCCCATCTGACCATCGGGTGAAGCTGAATAACAAACGACGCCGCAGCGGGTGCTGCGGCGTCATTTTGCTCTGCCGGGGATTGCGCGGCAGCTCATGCTGCGGGCGGGGGAGGACGGAGATCGCAAAGAGGTCCGGCTGCGAGGGCGGACGCTGTACGATTCTGCCCGGGGAAAGAAAAGGAGCGCCGCAGCGTTTGCTGCGGCGCTTCCTGCGTCTGTGGGATTACTTGATGCCGACCGGAACCTGATCGCGGGCCTTGTCGTCAAGGATGAGCACCTTGATGCTCTTGTTGCCGGTGGTCATGTTCCAGAACCATTCGGCGTTGATGCCGCCGTCGCCGGAAGGCGTGTTGGTGATGCAGATGTTGCCGCGGGTCGCCTTCTTGCCCAGGCTGTCCGCCAGCAGGGAGAAGTCGGAGCCGTCACGCTTGGTCGTCGGGATCTCGCTGATGTGGTAATCACCGCTGAAGCGGATGGAGTACTCAGAGAAGCCCTTGCCGTAATACTCGGTCGTGCCGCGGCGCGTCATGAGGATGTACTCGCCGGCCGGCGTCTCGCGATGGAGATACTTCGGCGTCGGAAGGCCGGTCGTGATATCGCAGGAACCGATGCGCACGCCTTCCTTGTAGATGGTCAGCTTCTGCGCGGCCTTGTCAATCACGACGCCGTAGATCTGGTTCGGCGTGGAGGTGCGCAGCCTGTTGGTGCGGATGTAGCCGCGGATGAACGCGCCGTCCTCGTTGCGGAAGGTCTCGACCAGAGACCAGCCGTCGTCACGCTGGGCGATGACGTTCAGACCATGGGAGATACCGGACACGGTGCCGATGCGCTTGCGTCCATCCTTCGGGGAATCGTAGATGTAGGAGGACTCCTTCTCGCCGACATTCACGCCGGTGAGCGGGCGGATGATGGCGGCCCAGATCTCCTCATCGCTGGCGTCCGCGGTCAGCGCCCAGTAGCCGGCGTCGGTCTGCTCGGCCACATCGCCGACGCCAACGCCGATCTCATAGCCTTCCTCGCCGGCGGAGGTGGTGCCGGTGACGTACGTCACAACCTCGGGCACGGGCGTCGCGGTGACCTTCGGGGCCTTGGTGGGCTTGGGCGTTGCCTTGGCCTTCTTGCCGTCGTCCTTGGCGGGCTCTTCGTCCTTGGTCTCGGGCTCAGCCTCTTCCTCGGTCTCTTCCTCGGTCTCTTCTTCCTCTTCCGCCTCTTCTTCGTCCTCTTCTTCCTCGTCCTCAACGACGCGCTCGGCGATGGAGAGCGGCGCGGTCACGGCAGAGGAGGAGACGCCCCACTGGCTGGTCAGGACGGCGCTGAGGGTGTAGTCGCCGGCGGCGAGGGGAACATTCTCCTCATCCACGGCGACGAGCGTGACTTCGTTATCCTTGGTGTGGACCTCGGCCATACCCCTGAGCTCAATGGCATCGCCGGCAGCATCGAGCAGGTCGATCGCCAGGAAGCCGGGCATCTTGGCTGTGACGGTAATGTAGAACTCGCTGCCGCTGATGACGGCCTCCTCGGGTGCGGTCATGGAGAAGGAGGGGACGTCGTCAAAGTCTGCGAGCGCAGCGCTGCCGATGAGAATCGCGGCGAGGCTCAGCAGAAGGGCGAGCGCCAGACGGATACGCTTCATAGAAGAAACAAGCTCCTTTCGATGCGTGACGGACAGAAGGCCGCCTGCGTAAATTCGATATGTATTCATGATACCGCAAAATGGCCGCAGATGCAAGAGCGGGAATGGAAATGCCCTTTGAAAAGGCTGGGAAAGTATGCGTTTCGCCTTGTTCGCGTGGGGCGGATGTGCTACAATCATCCAATGAATGTATATAGGAGGCGGACTGGCGGATATGGAGATGCATGATCTTGTGATGGACGCGCTGCGGCAGATGCGCTGCCCGCCGTCCGGGCCGGAGATGCAGCTGCATGAGATGACGGCTGCCGCGCTTGAGGCCTGCGGGCTTGCCGCGGAGCATGAGGCGCGCCTCGGGCCGGGCTGCAGGATCGATTTCCTCGTCGGGGATATCGGCATCGAGGTCAAGAAGAGCCGGCCGCAGCCCGCTGCGCTCCGGCGGCAGCTGGCGCGCTATGCCGCATGCGGGGCGATCGGGGAGCTGATTGTCATCGCGCCGCGCGGCGTGAATCTGCCCCCGTCCATCGGGGGCAAGCGCGTGACGATGCTCGGGCTGGATCGCCTCTGGGGGATCAGCCTTCCATAACGCGCAGCGTCATGTGATTATATTATAGAAGGGAGGGGTTGTATGGAGGATATGGAGAGGCTGCCGGCGTATCTGCGCGACACGCAGCCCGGCGGGCATATCTACGGCACGCTGTCGTATAACCGCAGGAGCAAATGCTGGACAATCAAGGGCGAGCCATGCGTGACGGAGATGGCTAAGCGCCTCTTCCCGGGCAGCGACCGCAGGCGTGGTGAGGCGCGCTTCACGGCGAACAGGCGGATCATCGGCGATGTGAACTGGCTGATGCAGCGCTATCCGCTGGAGATTGCGCCGCGCGACCGTGCGCTCTGGGCAAAGTCGCTGGCGCAGGCGCGGGAGTTTGTGCTCGCGCGGGAGCGGGCGCTGCGCATGCCTTCGCGTACGACCCCGCCGGAAGGCACGTTTGCGGGAGAGCTGCGCCCGTTCCAGAAGGAGGGGCTTTCCTTCCTGCTGGCAAATCCGCGTACGCTGCTTGCGGACGAAATGGGCCTTGGCAAGACGGTGCAGGCGCTGGCTTGCCTCGCGGTGACAGGGGATTTCCCGGCGCTCATCGTCGTCCCGCCGCATCTTGTGCGCAACTGGCGCGCAGAGACAGTCCGCTTCCTGCGCATTGACGGGCGCGAGGCCCGCGTGTGCGTCATTACGGGGCTCAAGCCGTATGCCCTGCCGGAGGCCGACGTCTATATCATCCATTATCTGCTCCTTCGCGGATGGAAGGAGACGCTGCCGGAGCTTGGCTTCAAGGCGGTCGTGTTTGATGAGATTCAGGAGCTGCGCCGTGCGGGCACGGAGAAATACTCGGCAGCGAGCCTGCTGGCAGAGAGCTGCGAGCGGGTGATCGGCCTGTCCGGCACGCCGATCTATAACCGCGGCGCGGAGATCTGGAATGTCATCAACATCCTTGACTTCCATTGCCTCGGCGACTGGGAGAGCTTTACCCGGGAGTGGTGCGACGGCTACGGCAATCATATCGTCCGGGATCCCGCGCTGCTGGGCAGCCATCTGCGCCGGGAGGGGCTGATCCTGCGCCGGAGCAAACAGGAGGTGCTGCGCGAGCTGCCGCCCAAGCGCCGTCTTGTGCAGGAGATCGATTCCGACGACCGGGTATATCATGAACTGATGCGCCCGGTGATGGAGATGCTGGGCAGCCTGCTTGCGCTCCATCCGGATGCGAAGGAACGCGCCCTGCTTGAGGAGCGCATCAGCGCGGGGGAGCGGCAGGCGACGGGTATCGCCAAGGCGCCGTTTGCCGCCGCGTTTATCCGGGCGCTGCTGGATAACGGAGAGCGGGTGCTGCTCTTCGCGCATCATCATGCGGTCATGGATATATATAAGAAGGAACTCGCCAGCTACAAGCCCGTCTTCATTACCGGCCGGGAGACCGGGGCGCAGAAGGAGCAGGCGGTGGAGCGCTTTATGTCTGGAGCGACGTCTCTTTGCGTGATTTCGCTGCGGGCCGCTGCGGGACTGAATCTGCAGAGGGCCAGCTGCGTGGTCTTCGGCGAGCTGGACTGGTCGCCAGCTGTGCATTCCCAGGCGGAGGACCGGGCGCACCGCATGGGGCAGGAGGATTCCGTGCTGTGCTATTATCTGGTTGCGCCCCGGGGGACGGACAGGGATATGCAGGATGCGCTCGGCCTGAAGGTCAGTCAGTTTGTCGCGCTCATGGGCGACAAGGCGCCGGACTGGCACGACGCGCAGCGCTCCCGCGAGGCAGCAAAGGCGCATATGGCGAGGCTGCTGGCGTCAGGGACGGGAAAATGAGGCAAATCTGCTCCTCCAAAACTTTTTTCAAAAAAGTGAAAAAAGGTGTTGACAAAACCGGAGGGTGCGTGTATAATTCATCAAGTCGTCACGAGCAAGGCACTTGCAAAGCGCACTTGCGAAAACGACATGATCCTTGAAAACGATACAGAATCAAGAAGAACGCGAAGCTATGATTTTCACGAGTCATAGTGAACAAAGACAGTCAATTCGTACATGAGTTTTGAGCTTGAAGCATTGCTTCAGGTTTCATACAGGATTTAACACGAGAGTTTGATCCTGGCTCAGGACGAACG
>JAGBAV010000080.1 GCA_017938795.1 Clostridia bacterium | reverse complement strand
GCTCCCCCAAAGGGGGAGCCAAGGTGTTTGACGCTTCTTCGCAGACAATTCCGCCTGTCCGGGAGCAGCGCAGCCCATATTCTCTCATATCCCCTGCAACGATGCTTCTGTGCCCTTGGCTCTCCCCGTGGGAGAGCTGGCGGCGCAGCCGGCTGAGAGGGTAACGCGATCGCCCTCTCAGTCACCTCCGGTGACAGCTCCCCCAGAGGGGGAGCCGAGGATAACTGAGCGGCCTTCGCGGTTTCTTCTGCGTATCCCTGCAACGCCGCTTCTATGCTTCTTGGCTCTCCCTCCGGGAGAGCTGGCGGCGCAGCCGGCTGAGAGGGCGCGGCTATTGACAGGACGGTGCGGCGCGTGACATAATATGGATAACAACATCCACACTGAACATGAGGAGGATCTATGATGAACACCATGAAGCGCATCGCTCTGCTCCTTCTGACGCTGCTGCTTGGCGCTGGCTGCGCGGCGGCGGAGATCAGCGGAGATTACGGCTACACCGTGCTGGACGACGGCACGGCGATGATCACCAAATACGCCGGCAGCGATGCAGAGATCGTCATCCCGGCGGAGCTTAATGGGTATGCTGTGAGCGCCATCGGCAAAAGAGCCTTCTTCAAATGTAAGCCCATCATCTCCGTCGTCATCCCCGGCAGCGTCACGTCCATCGGCGAATACGCATTCTATGGCTGCAGCTCCCTCACCTCCGTCGCCATCCCGGAGGGCGTCACGTCCATCGGCAATGAAGCATTCTATGGCTGCAGCTTCCTCACCTCCGTCGTCATCCCCGAGAGCGTCACCTTCATCGGCGACTCCGCCTTCTGCAACTGCAAGTCGCTCGAAGCCGTCGTCATCCCCGGCAGCGTCACCTCCATCGGCAATGACGCATTCTGTGGCTGCAGCTCCCTCACCTCCGTCAGCATCCCCGACAGCGTCGCCTCCATCGGCGAATACGCCTTCCCCAAACGCACGATGCTCACCGTGCCCGCCGGCTCCTACGCCGAGCAGTGGGCGAAGGAGAACGGATATCCCTTTATCGAGGCGCTCAACTGGCTGCAGAAGCTCCTGCGCGGCGAATCCTGACCCGATGCACAGCATAACCGCCGCCCTCCCTCGTCGGAATGCGGCGGTCCTTTTATGCTATATAGATTCGTATGCAGCCGGTATCTCTGCATCGCCCCGTGCATCGGGCACAGAGCAGCTTATTCAGGCATAGTACTTCGGCGGCGGGTGCGGACTCTGCCCGCCGGGCTGCTCCTTCCCCCTGCATAAGCCCCGTGCATCGGGCACAGAGCAGCTTATTCAGGCATAGTGCTTCGGCAGCGGGTGCGGGCGCTGCCCGCCTTATCGGTTCTGCTTCTCCCATGCCTCGTCATGCATCCGGAAGAGCGCGGTCAGCTCCGCCTCGCTCTCGGCAAAGTCGTTCTCGATCCACATCCTGATCACGCCCGCGCATGCGCCCGCCGACATCGCCAGCACATAGCGCGGCAGCGCCGTATCGCGCGCGCAGAGCATGCCGATCAGCTCCGGCTCCATCTGCTCGAAGATGTAGTACAGCAGGCCGTGCCTGTGCAGCAGGGTGAACAGCCCGGCATGCCGGCGCACGAAGCGGAAGCGCGGCAGCAGGTAGTCTGCGTCGTCCGCCTGCGCGGATTCGGGCACGCGCTCCTCGGCGAAGTACGCGCGGTACAGGTCGCGCAGGTAGCAGCGCAGCACATGCTCCTTGCCGTCGAAGTTGCGGTAGAAGCTGCTGCGCGCCACGCCCGCCGCGCGCACGACCTCGCTGACAGAGATCGCCGCGAAGGGCTTCTCCTCCATCAGCGCCAGCAGCGCGAGGGCGATGGACTCGCGGACGGTCTCGTTGAGCGTCAGGCTGTCTTTCATGGGACAGATCACTCCCTTTTGTCTCACTTTTGTCGAACGCACTTTACAATGCGCTGTATATCCGGTAAAATACGCATGGTTTTGATACTATTTTATCACAGAAAGGTCAGATTGTACAATGCAGCTCGAAAACAAAAAGATCATCGTCACCGGCGGCACCAAGGGCATCGGCGCCGCGACCGTGAAGGCCTATGTCATGGAGGGCGCGCAGGTCGTCTTCTGCGGCACCAATGACGAGCGCGGCAAGGCCACCGAGGCCGCCGTGAATGCGCTGGGCGCTGCCGGCCATGCCACCTACTTCCGCTGCGACATCAGCAGCAAGGAGGCTGTTGACGCCTTCTTCGCCAAGGCTGTCGAGGTTCTCGGCGGTCTGGACGTTCTGGCGAACGTCGCCGGCGTCGAGGCCAACTGCGCCGCAGAGTCCTACGCGCTGGAGCAGATGCAGTTCCTCATGGACGTGAACGTCTACGGCACCGTCTACACCAATCAGGCCGCCTATAAGATCTTCAAGGCCAACGGCACCGAGGGCTGCATCATCAACTATGCGTCCGACGTCGCCATGATGGGCATGCCCAACGGCGCGATGTACGCCGCCTCCAAGGGCGCCGTCCTCAGCTGGACCCGTTCCATCGCCATGGAGTGGGGCATCGAGTCCAACGTCCGCTGCAACTGCGTGAACCCGACCATCAAGACCCCGATGTACGAGGCGTGGCTCAAGACCGTCGACCCCGAGGTCAAGGCGATGCACCTGGCCGGCCTCAAGCGCCGCTACCCGATCGACGGCTCCATGGGCGACGCCGAGCGCGACTGCGCCCCGGTGATGGTCTTCCTCGCCTCCGACGCCTCCCGCTACATCAGCGGTCAGGTGATCTGCGTCAACGGCGGCGCGACCATGGTCCGCTGATCTCCGCTGTCCTTCCCTTTCCTTTCCATAGCAAGGCCCCGCGTCCAGCCGGATGCGGGGTTCCTTCGTTTTGGGGTCTGCCGCCTCTCTCCGCTCTGCCTCCGTCCGTCGCTCTGCCGCCATCCGCCTCCCCCCTTCCCAAAACCGCCGGCATCCAAAAGGGACGGCGCGCTGCTCCTGCGGCAGTCCGTCGTCCCTTGGCTATGCATCGGATATACGCCTCTGCGGGGGTATGGGTACGCCCCTGCGGGGGTATGGATGCGCCCCTGCGGGGGGATGGGTGCGCCCCTGCGGGGGGATGGTTACGCCCCT
>JAGBAV010000079.1 GCA_017938795.1 Clostridia bacterium | reverse complement strand
CCGTGAAGATGTACGGGGCCATCTTGGGGTTCCAGCGGCGGGTCTGGTGGCCGAAATGGACGCCAGCCTCAAGCAGCTGCTTCATAGAAATGACTGCCATGGTGTATTTCCTCCTTTTAATTAAACCCTCCCTGCACCCTCTTATCATGCGGACCGGCAAGCCGGCAGGGCGCACAAAAACAGGCGCAGGTGCGTTTTCCGAATTATGATACCACACCCGGTTCGATTATGCAATAGGCAATTCTTTAAATATTGTTCATAAAATGAGCTTCGGTGCGGGTCGTTCAGTCCTCAATACGGGAGACCATGCCGCATTCCAGCGCCTCGCCGCCAAAGACAAACGCCGGTACCAGCGTGCGGCAGGGCGTCCCGGGTTCCAGATCCTCGCCTGTATCCAGCATAAACCACTCGTTCTCCTGCGGATACTCCTCGGCCGTACACAGTCGGATACCCGCATCCTGAGCACAGCGCAGCGCCAGCTGAGCCAGCTGCGCGGCCTCTTCCCCGCTCTGCGGTTCGGCAGCAAACGCCCTGCAGCCCTCAAGCTCCGGGCAGGCCTGCAGCGCCCTGCGGCGGAATGTCCTGCTCCAGTTCTGCCATGCCTTCCATTCCCCGCGGGACGTCCGGTACATACCGGTATACAGGCCGGAAAAGCTCTGCGGCTTTTCAGCCATCAGCTGCGTCAGTTCAGCCGCTCCCCTGTCATGTCTGCCGCGCTTCGCATACCACGCCGCTGCCGCGATGACCGCGACAGCCGCAGCAGCACACAGCACGATCAGCACAGCATGCATCCTGATCCATTCCAACACGCAGAGGCCTCCTTTATTCCATACCGATCCTTCCGCTCTCAAACGCCTCGTTCAGCGTTCTGATCGCCGCCATGTTCCTGACGTCCTGCTGCGTATAGCGTGTCTTCCTTCCGGCCTTGAGCAGCATCATATACATGCTCGCACGGATCTGCGCCATGAACAGCCTGCAGTGCATCGGATCACGCTTCCTCAGGTCGCCGCGGTAGGCGTAGTTGGTCCCCATGCAGGTATAGCATACGCCTCTGAGCGGGCAGGCCGAGCAACGTGGATCCTCATAATCCGTATCCTGCGGTAGGAACTGCCCATGGAGCGTCCTCTCCTCCGGGAGCACCATCGGCGAAAACATGTGGCAGGGATACGCCCGCCCCTGCATGTCGAAGAAGCTGAAGCTCTCGCCTGCGCTGCAGTAACAGGGCTGCCGCTCTCCCTCCGGGCAGATCACAGCGTCAAGCCGGCTGTACAGCAGATTGCACGGCTGCACGTCGGGATGATCCGCGTAATACCGCGCAAGCCGGTACAGCGCCAGCTCATAGCCGCCGATCTGCTCCTCCGTCCACGCCTGCTCTTCATAGGCGGCATTCGCGGAGAACGCCATCCCCCGCTCATGCATGGCGATGATGTCGCGGTCGATCCGCCCGGCCGTATCGCGGGAGATGGTCATCTTCCACATCTGGTCAGGCCATGTCTCGATGAAGAAGTCCCTGTCGATCGCCGCAGAAGAGCCGCTGCGGTTGATATCCTGCGCCTCATCCTCGCCGTCATAGCTCAGCCCGAGCATCAGCACATCGCGATGCTCGACGAGCCACGGCTTCATCTCCTCCGTCAGCAGCGTGCCGTTGGTCGCCGCGCTGAAGCAGACGGGTCGCGGCCAGTCCTCCGCAAGGATCGTCTCCACGATCCTGCGGATCAGGTCAAACCGCGTCAGGGGCTCCGCGCCCATGAAGCTGACCTCCAGTATACCGCCCGGCTGCCGCAGCTGGCTGTGGATGATCTCAATCGCCTTGTCAAAATCAATCGTCAGGTCGCTCTTTTCCTTGATGTAGCAATAGGTACAGCGCAGGTTGCAGGCATTGGTCAGCCAGATGCCGAGCAGCTGCCTGCCCGCGCCGGTGTATTCGCCCTTCATGGCAAGCGCCTTTTCGTCAGGGGCGCTGACGGCCGCACCACATGGAGCCCATGCAGCCATGGCCGCGGCCGCAGGAGGAGCCGTTGTTGTCAAACTCTTCCTTCTCTTCTCCGCTCTCCTTGACGTCGCCGGCCTCTTCCGCCTGCTCGATCTTCTTGCCGACTTCCTCGATCATCTCCGCGATGCCGCTCTTGACTTCCTCAATCTTCTCGCCGATCTGTTCGATCAGGGAACCTTCCTGGTTCTCCTGTTCAGGGTTCCTGTTCGGCATTTCAAAGTTCATCTTCATCATCGTTTCCTCCTTCATTTTGTGTCGTTTTATTGGACGCCGGCGGCTTCCAGCCTTGCATAGAAGTCCGGCGCAAGTCCCTTGTAATACGGCAGCAGCCCCTTGGGCACGATCCGCGCAAACAGCGCCGCGTACGCCCCGATATCGCCGCCCTTCCGGACATCCTCATAGGCCGCCAGCAGCTGCGCCCTCAGCCCGAGGAAATCAAACACGTCGATCTCCTCGCTGAGCGTACGGTCGATCACCGCATCAATCGGCACACCGTCAACGATATCCTCCTGCGCGCACCAGACATAGCGCAGCACTTCGCCCGTCTGCGCATCCGCCTCCAGCCATGCGTACGGGCGGGAGTCGCCGCAGTTGCTGCCCAGAACGAACGCGCGCTCCAGCTTCCTGCCGCCGCGCTCGACCGGCATCGGGTAGCCCAGCTCAAACGCGGACATGCCCTCCAGCTCTGCGTCCGTGCGGTCATACATATTCTGGTAGATCGTCATCGCATCCATCACGCGTTAACCCCCTTCATCGGCTTCGTGGTCATCTGCACCACAGCGTTTCTGGCATTGAAGGACTTCATCAGCAGGTCCGCGGTGACATACCGGCATTTCTCCCCGGTGCCGCTGTCACAGATGAAGAAGCCTTTGACCTCGCCGGTGCTCCCGTCGCGGACGGCGGAGAGCAGCGTGATCACATGGTTGGAGCGCAGCCTGCCGTCTGCGGTGGTGCTGAGGAACTGAGGCTTATTCCACAGGACGCCGCAATTGATCGACATGATCCCGCGGTAGCCCTGATCCAGCGCATTGGCGATCCTGTTCTTGTCCACAGTCGGGTCTCCGCTCTCCCAGTTCTGGACCTTGAGCCCAAGCTCCCTGAGCAGCACCTCGCGCGTTTCCTTGGTTGTGCCGCCGCGTTCAGACGCCGGCATGAATGGTGCGTTCGCACAGAGGTTCTTTTCGATCGCATACTTGGTGATGAACGCCTCACTCACCTGCCGCTTGCCGCTCAGCGCCAGCAGGTTGCGGCTGGATACCAGACCGCAGTTGCCCTGCACGGTCCAGATCGCGTCGCCCTGCTTGTAGTCCACCAGCTCGGAGAGCTTGAACGGGTTTCCGCGCGTGATCGCATTGGGGCAATCGGGAATGTTCTTCAGCTCGGTGATCGGCAGCAGCTCAACTTTCTCATTGACCGGGCCGATGATCTCCCGGCCGGCAGGCCGCTCCAGACTGCGCATGATCTCCTCAAACGGAGACTTCTTCGCCGCGTCGGCCTGCTCCATGTTCTGATCCATCTTCTCAAGGAAACTCATGCTTTGCCTCCCTTAGCCCTCACGCGGTCGATCTTGACCCACGAGGCCGCGTCGTCCTGATCGCCGCAGATGATTGCCTGCCCCACGCCGAGGGACGCAATCATCGGCTTCTGATCCTTTCTCAGCGCCATGCCGGCCGCCATGATCTCGCAGTCGTCCGGCGCGGTGAGCCTGTGGGTGATCTTCAGGTTCGTATTCTTGAATGTATCCTCGATCAGCCGCGTCGGGATCTGATCGACGATCACAAAGCCCTGACCGTAGCCGCGGATCTCCGAGAGCATGTCGCTGAAGAACTCGCCCACCACGCGCTGCGGATCGCCGGCTCCGTTGTCCGCGCCCGTCGGGCGGCGCAGCAGATTGTGCGCCTCCTCCACCAGCGTCAGGTGCATGAGCTTGTTGCCCTGCGCCTGCTCGCGGAAGTCCGTGTTCGCCTCGTACTGTGCACGGCTGTACTCGGACAGGTTGAGCATCAGCAGCGCCATGATCAGCGCCTTGTCCTTCGCGCTGCCGATACGGCTGATGTTGATGATGACATTGCGGCCGAAGAGCTCGCTAAACTCCGTGGAGCGCTTGACATTGAGCACGGTGCCGCGGGTACCGCGGGTCAGGTAGCTGAAGCGGGTCTGCAGGCAGCCCTTGAGATTATCGCGGACCTCGGGCGCGTAGGATCGGCCGGCGAGCACCTGCATGCCGGTCTCCAGCATGGTGCTCAGCAGCGGGTAATCGCCCGCCTCCTCGATCTTGACCTCCTCAAAGATATGGCCGAAGAAGTTGGCCAGATGCATATACACCGTCTCGTCGATGATCGTGGGCAGGACGTCGCTCGTGGGCAGGCTCGCATTGAGGATCGCCGTGAGCATCTCGCTGTGGCTGAGCAGGTCCACCAGCTGGCCGGGCAGGCACGCAGGCTGGAACGGGTTGAGCTTCAGCTCGCGGAAGGCGCTGCCAAGGCTCTTGCCCGGCTCGTCAAGGCCCGGCATGTAGATGACGAACTGCTTCTCCGGCGGGAGATGCTCATTCTGCTTGAGCGCCCAGCGGACGTAGTCGTCCTTCGCCGGCTCAATGACCAGCACGGGAACGCCCCTGTCAATCGCCTCCTCCAGCATGCGCTTGCAGGTGGTCGACTTGCCGGAGCCTGTGCTGCCCGCCACCAGCGCGTGGCGCACCAGCGCATTGATGTCGATGCGGTACTCCGCATTGCGCACCATGCCCATATCCACGATGCTGCCCAGCCGCACCGTGTCGCCGGTGACGTCGGCGGCATTGTTGGCAAAGCGCACAGCCGTCTTGGTGAACCGCAGGCCCGGCACATCGCGCCGCGGCAGCGAGGTCACAAGGCTCAGCTCGCGCGTATTGATCGGGGTGGAAACGTACTGATAGCATTCACCGAGGATGTTCCATTCCTCCTGCGTGGGGTCAAAGCCGTCGATCTGGACGCCCTTGCCCTGATAGGACGGGATCAGATCCAGCTGCCGGATGATCTTCAGCGCGTTGGACTTATCCGAGAACAGATGCGTGCGGATGGGCTCCAGATAGCTCTCCCTGCCGGAGTAGATGGAGCGCAGCATGCCCGTCACGCTGATGACGTCCGCCTTCGTGTCGCCAAGGACATAGACGCCTGTATTCCAGAAGCCGAGGTTGCGGCCGTCGAGCAGGCGCTGCTCGTGCTTCTTGGTCAGCTCCTCCGCGTACTGCGCGAAGCGGTCCAGATACTGGCGGTTCACGCTGGTGGAGGAGGATACGGTCACGTTCTTCGCCAGGCCCAGCGCCGCGCCGATCTGGCTGAAGCTCGTCCTGACCGCGCCCTTGGAGAATGTATAAACAAGGCTGTCCAGCACAGAGCCGAGCACGCCCGTAGCCGCGCCGGCCGCCGCCTGCTTGGATTCCGAGGAGGAGCCGGTCTCCGTCACGCTCTGCAGCACCGCACTGTGCAGCTTGCTGCCCAGCCTGCGGTAGTTGCCCGCCACGGCGGACGCCTCCGCATCCGTCAGCGGATCCGCCGTCACCAGCAGCGCGTAATTGCACTCGCCGCCATAGATATCGCGTATACCGAACGCCAGCTGGTCCAGCGTCTGGAATCCAGCGCTCTTCTCGGCCTGCGCTCCGTCAAACCTGAACGAGGGCAGGCCCGTCACCGCACCGGCCGCCGTGTAGCTGGTCATCGGCGCGCCGATCTCCCGGCTGATCTGCGCCTTGTCAAGCAGCGGCTGCAGCTCCACGCCCGGCATGCCCGCATTCACAGCCTGACTCAGCTGCTCCAGCGCGGCCTTTGCGCCCACGGTCTGGGAGTGCGTGCCCGTACCAAGATACAGGCGGGTCTCGCCCTCGTCGCGCAGCAGCAGGAAGTACAGGCGGTAATTCCACGTATGCAGCGTGGAGAGCACGCTCTGCCAGCGATAGAGCAGATCGTCATTCTCCTGGCTGTCGGGGTGAACCGGCAGACGGGCGATACGGGTCCAGAGGACCTTCCGTCCGCTCCTCGGCGGCACGGAGAACACCTGCTCGCCGCTCTCATTCAGATAACCGCGTTCAAGGACGTCCGTAAGCAGCTCCTCATAGAGCGAGACCGGCACCTCGATATTCGCCGCGATCTTCTGATCCTTCAGCTCGATCGCCCGGAACAGATCCTTGAACCTTACGTCCTTCTTGATGTTTTCCATATGCTCCTCCTTCCGCGTCATTCGCTGTAGGCTCTGTACAGCGCCTTAATGCCTTGAATCAGCTTCATCAATTCTTTTCTTCTTTCCTGTCCGTAGTCGGCGCCTTCGCCATCTTCGGCGCTACCAAGGAATGTGAGGATTTCATCATCACCGATCTGGATGTACGTGCCAGTTCCAGAATCTGCCTGCTTCACCATGAAGGAACTGCTGGCAACCTGATCCCACCTGACATGCCTGAATGAGAAAGGCCACATCTGCATATAGAAGCCGCCTTCGCCCAGCAGAATGCCCGATCCCTTGCCGTCGCCGAACATGGACTCGTCACACCAGAAATAGTACTTCTCGCCTTTGGACAGCTTGCGCTTCTCAATGAATGTCTTCAGCGTTCTGACCTGATCCACGGGAATGGCCGTCTCGCCGGGGAGAAGCTTCCTGTTGCACTTACCCTGCGCCCATTTCATATTGACGATCAGCTTCCGGATCTCAGCCTGAATGCCGCCGGCCCCGATCTGCACCCGCGGCGCTGCCGGTCTGTATGTATCCAGCAGCGCGCAGAGCTCCTGCATCAGCATCGTGGTGAACTTCGTGTCGCCGAGGAGAACGTAGGCAACTTCATGCTGCACAATCCCGAGCAGCTCGCTCTCATACAGTAGGTAATAGCCGGCGGTCGTCAGCCTGCCCTTCATGATCAGCTGACGCCAGGACAGGTACTCCACGCCGCTGTTGCGCGTCCTGCCGACAATGCCCATTTCCGTAATCATGAGGCCGAGCTTTCCGTTGCACAGCAGGGTCGAATCCAGACAGAGATACACGCGTACCCCGGCGGGGACGCCCAGCGTCCGCTTCATCCTGCCGCAGACGGTCTCCTTCCCCTTTTCGTCCTTCTCAGGCAGATCCTGCTCGCCGTCCCGGATGCACTGCATATCGCTGTGCTCTTTCTCCTTGCCCATCCTGCGGCAGAACTCCTTGACCTTGCTCCGCAGAATCTCCACCGGGATAACAGTGCTCTCCGTGCCGGAAGAGGACTCGCCCGCCTCCGGATGCAGCTCCTGCATTTCCTGCATTTCCTGCAT
>JAGBAV010000013.1 GCA_017938795.1 Clostridia bacterium | reverse complement strand
TGGGCGGCGCGTGCTGCTTCCTGCCGTTCCCGAATGCGCCGGTCTGGGCGAAGTTCATTCTGTTCATCGCGGGCTATGTGATCTGGGACGCGTTCTATACCGTCGCCAACGTTCCCTACGGCTCCCTGCTGGGCCTGATCTCCGATAACCCCGGCGACCGCGCCTCCCTGTCCGCGTGGCGCTCCGTCGGCTCCCTTGTGGGCAACATGGTGCCCATGATGATCCTGCCGATGATCATCTACGATGCGGAGAATAATCTGGTCGGCGAGCGCGTGTTCATCGCCGCGCTGATCATGGGCTTCCTCGGCTTCCTGTGCTTCCAGTTCATGATCAAGAACACCGAGATCCGCGTGGAGAGCGACGTGACCCTGAGCGAAGAGGCTCCGAAGTTCAACGTGATGGAGGCCATGGGCAACTTCCTGCATAACCGTCCGGCCGTCGGCGCGACGCTGGCTGCCATGGGCATGTTCCTTGGCCAGCAGGGCGCTGCCACTGCCGTGACCGTCATGTTCCAGAGCTACTTCCAGAATGTTCAGATGTCCGGTATCGTGAATATGTTCGCGATGATCCCGATCATCCTCTTCACCCCGCTTGCCCGCAAGATGGTCGTGAAGTACGGCAAGAAGGAGCTGGCGACCGTCGGCGCGATCTGCTCCCTGATCGCCTGCGCGCTGATGCTCGTGCTGCCGATCACCCCGGATATGAACGGCGTGCTGATCTACGTCGTCTGCCAGCTGGTCAACTCCCTTGGCCTTGGCATCTACTCCACCGTGTCCTGGGCCATGATGGGCGACGCCATCGACTACAACGAGTGGAAGACCGGCAAGCGCGAGGAAGGCACCGTCTATGCGCTGCACTCCTTCTTCCGCAAGCTGGCGCAGGGCGTGGGCCCGGCGCTCGCGCTGGTTGTGATGACCTGGCTGGGCTACGTTGGCGCCCTCGGCGCGAACCAGACTCCGGAGACCGCGCTCAACATGCGCTATCTGGTTGCCTGCTTGTATCTGTTCAGCGCTGCGATGCAGTTCGTCGGCCTGTCCCTGGTCTACAACCTTGACAAGAAGTCCCTCGCCCAGATGACGGCTGAGCTCAATGAGCGCCGCGCTGTGAAGGGCTGAACCCAAGCATAACAGAATCCCCGTGCCGGATGGCGCGGGGATTCTTTCGTCTGCGGAGGGTCAGGGCTGCTGATTCATCGCCAGCAGGGTGAAGCGGATATGCAGCCACTGGTCAGGATCGTCCAGATCGGCGCGGCTGATCTCCTTCAGCCGGGCGATGCGGTAAAGCATGGTGTTCTTGTGGATGAAGAGCTGCTGCGCGGCTGCGCCTGCGTTCTTCTCGCAGGCGGCGTAGGCCTGCAGCGTGCGCAGGTAGTCGCTCTTGTTCTCCTCGTCGTAGGCAAGCACGCGCAGTACGGCGCTGCTGTAATACTTCTCCAGCGGAAGTGAGCCGCGGATGCGCGAAATCAGCAGGGGCAGCTTGCACAGGTCAAAAGAGGAGAGACCGACGGCGTCCTTCTTCAGCGTGGAGAAATGATCGCGGATATCGCAGAAGATGGCATGGGTGTGATGCAGCATGTCGTATTCGTCGCTGATGCAGATCAGGCAGCGCCTGTGCTGGGCGAATGCGCGCAGCGCGTCGGTCATATCCGGCCTGAGCAGATCGCCCTCGCCGCCGCCGAAGAGGAGCACAGCATGAATGCCCTCGCAGTCGGTGACCCACTCCGTGCCAAGGAGGGCGACAAGCTCCCTGCGCAGCGTATTCTCGCCCGCGGCGGGCGTCTGCTGGCGGATGCAGATGAGCTGATAGCGGCGGTGATGGCTGATGCCGCTCAGTACGTCGCAGTTCTCAATGGCGATGGGGGAGGAGAGCGTACCCAGCAGCATGCGGCGGAAGGCTCTGTCCGGCAGGCTCTCCACCTGCGCGGTGGCATAGATCATCGCCACAAGAGAGAAGACCTCGCGCAGCAGCGCGATCTGCTCCGCAGTCAGATCATCGAGGGAACGCAGGCGCTCCGTCATGCGCAGAATGCCGCTGAGCTTGCCGTCCACGAAGATGCCCATCAGCAGCGTGCGCGAGGGCATATGCGGATACTTCATGATGGTGGGCGGGGAATCCGGCAGGATGGCGGCCTCAAACTCGGCGCAGAGGCGCTCCTGCTCGGCCTTGTCCTCCAGAATGACCATGGAGAAGTCCTTCGGCCATGCGCTGTCGTAGCCCTGCGACCACCCGAGGGTAAAGAGCGTGCCGTCCTGAAAGAGGACGGGGATTCCCGTGATGCTTTCCGTATAGTCAAGGATCTGGCTCAGGGGGGCGCGCGCCGCCAGCAGGCGCATGTATTCAAGACGCACGGTATCTTCATTGAACATGGGACGTCTATGTGCATGCACAATTGAACGGACTGAGTATTGTGCTGATGCACAACTCCTTTCCTGTACTTGGTTGAGCAACTGAAAATGCAGGTATATTTTCGATTTATTATACAGTTTTCCGGGACAAAAGTAAATGATATAATATTAACACAAGGAAACTTGTACAATCACACGAATGGAGGAGAAGAGTATGAAGAAGTGGTTTACCCTGCTGCTGGCGCTGATGCTGCTGCCTGTCATCGCGCTGGCCGACGGCGTGTACACCCCCGGCACGTATGAGGCGTCCACCCCCGGCTTCGGCGGGACGATCAGCGTGAGCGTCACCGTGACGGAGGACGCGATCGAGTCCGTCGTCATCGGCGAGAACACGGAATCCTACGAGATCGGCACGCTGGCTGTTGCGCTGATGCCTGAGGTGATCGTCGGCGGCCAGACGCTGGCGGACACCGTCAGCGGCGCGTCGATCACCGCGAATGCGATCATCAGGGCGACGGAGGACGCGCTGCGTCAGGCCGGCGCGGACGACGCGCAGATCGCGCTGCTCAAGAGCACTGTCCCGGCCGTCGAGGTTCCGCAGAATAACGAGACGGATATCCTCGTCATCGGCGCGGGCGCTGCCGGCATGGGCGCGGCGATCACCGCTGCGGACGAAGGCGCTTCCGTCATCCTGCTGGAGAAGCTGGACATCACCGGAGGTACCGCCCGTCTGTCCGGCGGCTGCATCTGGGGCCCGGGCTCCAAGGCCTACACCGACATGCAGGCTGTGTTCCCGGACGTCCAGCTGTCCTTCACGCCCGAGGATATCATGGAGCATATCGCGGGCTACTGCGGCGTCGTGCGCAACGAGGCGCTCTTCCTGAATCTTGCGAAGAACAGCCCGTACATGCTCGATTACGCCGTGGAGAACGGCCATGAGCTGATGCAGTACCTGACCAACAGCAACCAGGTGGCCCGCCCCGAGTGGCGCACCATCGTGCCCAAGTACGCCGGCGCCGGCGTCGCGCAGACCCTGACCAAGATGGTCGGCGAGCGCGCGATTGATCTGCGCCTTGCGACGGAGGCCACCCGCCTGCTGACCGACGAGAGCGGCGCTGTGATCGGCGCTGAGGCTGTTGTCGGCGGCCAGACCTATGAGATCAAGGCCAAGAAGGTCATCCTCGCGACCGGCGGCTTCACCTTCAACAAGGAGATGATGGCGCAGTACTGCGAGGGCGACTATGAGAACAGCGTGGACATCGCCAGCGTGGGCAACACCGGCGACGGCCACAGGATGGGCGTTGAGGTCGGCGGCTATATCGTCGGCGAGGGCGCGCTGGGCATCACCTGCATCGGCTACAACCCCAGCACCAACGCGACGCTGTGGAATCCCTTCCTGCATGTGAATGTGAAGGGCGAGAAGATCATGCGCTCCGACCAGTACTATCCGAAGGTTCAGGAGATCATCAACGATCAGGAGAAGGGCGAGGTCTACACGATCTACGGCTCCGACAGCTACAATGTCGATACGCTCGAGGGCCTTGTGGCCCGCGGCCTGCTCAAGAAGGCGGACACCATTGACGAGCTGGCGGCTGCGCTGGGCATCGATGCTGAAGGTCTGAAGGCGACGCTGGACGTGCATAACAAGTGCGCCGCCGAGGGCACGACCGATGAGTTCGGCTCCGCGCCGGCGAGCATCAAGCCCGTGACCCAGGGCCCGTTCTACGGCTGCCGCCGCAGCGCGTGCGTCATGGGCACCATCCCGGGCCTGGCTGTTGACGAGAACCTGAAGGTCCTGCGCGAGGACGGCACGGCGATCGAGAATCTGTACGCGGCCGGCGAGGTCATGTTCGGCAACGTGATGGACGATCTGTACCCGATGACCGGCACCGCGCTTGCTCTGGCGTGGACCGGCGGCCGTCTGGCTGTGCTGGATGCGCTCCAGTAAGGATCAGCTGACAAACTGCACAAGCATAACATGGGGGAGACGCCTGAGTCAGGCGCCTCCCCTTCTTTCTGCTGTTCGGTTCTGATGCGCGTCACTTCTTTGTGTGCGCGTCCTTCCATGCCTTGATCTGCCCGAGGCGGTCGGCAAAGCGCCCCTCCAGCCCCTGCGTTGTGGGGCGGTAGTATTCGCGCCCGAGCAAAGAATCCGGCAGACACTGCATATCGGTGAGCTTCTCCTCAGTATCATGCGCGTACTGATAGCCCTCGCCGTAGTGCAGATCCGCCATGAGCTGTGTGGGCGCATTGCGGATGACCAGCGGCACAGGATCGGCGAGTTGGGTCAGGGCGTCCTTCTTAGCCGTCTCGTAGGCAGCGTAGAGGGCGTTTGACTTCGGCGCGAGGGACATGTAGACAACGGCCTGCGTCAGATGGACGGAGCACTCCGGATAGCCGATGAAATGGCAGGCCTGATAGGCGGCGACGGCGAGCTCCAGCGCGCGGGGATCAGCAAGGCCGACGTCCTCGCTGGCAAAGCGCGTGACGCGCCGGGCGATATAGAGAGGATCCTCTCCGGCCTCCAGCATGCGGGCGAGCCAATAGATAGCAGCGTCCGGGTCGGAGTTGCGCATGGATTTATGCAGCGCGGAGATGAGGTTATAGTGCTCCTCGCCGTCCTTGTCGTACATGAGGGATTTCTTCTGCGTGCACTGCTCCAGCACGGCGGGCGTGACGGTGAGCGTGCCGTGCTCGTCCATCTCGCCGTTGAGGACGACCATCTCCAGCGTGGAGAGGGCGGAGCGCGCATCCCCGCCGGAGAAGACGGCGATGGCCTCGAGCATCTCCTGACCGATGACGACCTGCTGCCCGCCGAAGCCCCGGGGATCCTGCAGCGCGCGGGAGAGCAGGGAGACGATCTCGCCCGTGGAGAGCGCCTGCAGGACGAAGACCTTGCAGCGGGAGAGCAGCGCGCTGTTGATCTCGAAGGAGGGGTTCTCCGTCGTCGCACCGATGAGGATGATGCTGCCCTTCTCCACGAAGGGGAGGAAGGCGTCCTGCTGCGCCTTGTTGAAGCGATGGATCTCATCGACGAAGACGATCGTGCGCTGGCCGATGAGGCGCTGCGCCTCTGCCTGCTGCATGACGGCGCGGATCTCCTTCACGCCGCTGGTGACGGCGGAAAAGTCGATGAACGCGGACTTCGTCTGCCCGGCAATGACGCGGGCGAGCGTCGTCTTGCCCACGCCCGGAGGCCCCCAGAAGATCATCGAGGAGATGCGGTCGCTCTCAATCAGCCTGCGCAGCACCTTGCCCGGGCCGAGCAGATGCGTCTGCCCGGCGATCTCGTCGAGGGACGCGGGACGCAGGCGCGAGGCCAGAGGCTGTGTGCGCCAGTCCTCTCCGCTGAATATGCTCTGCTGCATGGGATCGCCTCCGATTCGCTTGATACCCTGTATTATACCGGTGAAGCGTGGCGGATGCAAGACGGAGGGCGCTTCCTGCCGTGGCGCAGATGTGATATAATGACCGCATACGAAAGAATCCGGAGGATGGCTATGGTCAATCTGATGCTTGCGGTCGTCAGCAGCATGCTGGTGTCCGTGACGATGCGCGCCAGCGAAGGACGCGCAAAGAACAATCTCTCTATGCTGGCGGCGAATTACCTGATGTGCGCGGCGCTGTCCGCTGCCTTTGCGGGCGCTCCGGGCGCGGCGCAGGGCTGGGGAACGGCAATCGGGCTGGGGCTCGTCAGCGGCGCGATGTATCTGGGCAGCTTCATGCTGCTGCAGTGGAACATCAGCGTCAACGGCGTGGCGCTGCCGGCGACGTTCATGAAGCTGGGCGTGCTCGCGCCGACGCTGATGTCGGTCGTTTTCTTCGGGGAGCGCATGAGCGCGGCGCAGGTGACCGGCTTTGCGCTGGCGGTTGCGGCGATCCTGATGATCCGCATGGAGCGCGGGCAGGGCAGGGCGAAGAACGCCGCGGGCCTGATCGTGCTGCTGCTGGGCGGCGGGCTGACGGATGCGCTGAGCAAGATCTATGAGGTTTACGGCGAGCCCGCGCTCAAGGATCATTACCTGCTGATCACGTTTGCCGCGGCGCTTGTGCTGTGCGCGGCGCTCGCTGCGCTGCGCGGTCAGGGGCTGACGCGGTCGGACCTGCTCTGCGGCCTGCTCATCGGCGTGCCCAACTACTTCTCCGCGCGCTTTCTGCTGCTTTCGCTGGCGGATGTGCCGGCGGTCATCGCTTATCCGACCTACAGCGTGGCAACCATTGTGCTTGTCGCGCTGGCAGGCCGCTTTGCCTTCGGCGAGAGACTGAGCCGAAGGCAGCTTTGCGCGATGGGTGTGATCCTCGCTGCTCTGGCGCTGCTCAACCTGTGAGGAATGTATAGATGGTGTGATTTGACAATGCGTGCAGTCTGCCGTATAATGAACCCGACTGGAAACGATTTCATAACCGGAAGATGAGCGGATGCGGAGGCTGTGACGATGGAAATCTATACAATCCGGGATATCGCACGGAAGGCGGGCGTCGGCGTGAGCACGGTGTCGCGCGTGCTCAACGGGCGGCCCGACGTCAGCGAGACGACGCGAAAGCGCGTGACGGAGGTCGTGGAGGCGTGCGGCTTTGTGCAGAACAGGAATGCGCGCAACCTCAAGACCACCAAGCCCGTCTTTGCGGCGATCATCGTGCGCGGCCGGCGCAACATGTTCCTGAGTGATATGGCGGAGGAGATGCTCCACTGTGCGCAGGGGTATAAGACGCCCTTCATCGTCAAGTATATCGATGAGGAGGACGACGAGTTCGGCGCGATGCGCCAGCTGTGGAATGAGAAACGAGCCGGCGGCTTTATCCTGCTCGGCTCGCGCATCGACGAGCGCAGCGAGATCGTCGCCTCTCTTGGCATGCCCTGCGTCTTTGCGACGGTGGACGCGGCGGGCAGCGGCATTGCCAATGCATCCAGCGTCTGCATCGACGACCGCGCGGCGGCGCGCGAGGTGATGGACAGGCTGCTGGCCAACGGGCACACGAACGTGGCGGTCTTTGGCGGCAACAGCGAGGGCAACGACGTCTTCGCCCGCCGGTATCAGGGCGCGATGGACAGCCTGCGCGCGCATGGCGTTGACTTCAATCCGGAACACTACGTGGTGACGCGCTTTACACTGACCGGCGCCTATGAGAGTGCACGCCGCTTCTTCGAAGGGCACAGGGAGATCACCGCTGTGCTCGCAATGAGTGATACCGTGGCGGCGGGCGTCATCCGCGCGCTGTGGGAGCTGGGGCTGCGCGTGCCGCAGGATGTCTCCGTCACCGGGTATGACGGCACGGAGATGGCGAAATACTTCATACCGGCGATCGATACCGTTCGCCAGCCGACAAAGGAGATCGCACGGGAGAGCGTGAAGCTGCTGTGCGAGATGCTCGAGGGCGGCGAACGCCGGGATGTGACGGTGGCGTATGAGTATGTCCCGGGGGAATCGGTCGCGGCATGCCGGAGCTGCGCCAGGGAAGGATAAGGCGGCAGCCGGACAGAGCAGGCAAGAGGAAGGGATCAGGTGAAGAAAAGCATTTGGGCGCGGCTGTTCCCGCGCAGAACGGCGAGAACCGGCAGGGCGCTGACCCCCAGCGCGCCGCAGGGGACGGCGTATGAGATCTTCGTGGGCAGCTTTGCCGACGGGGATGGCGACGGGCTGGGCGATCTGCGGGGCGTCGCGCGCAAGGCGGACTATATCGCCTCGCTGGGCGTGGACGCCGTGTGGCTGACGCCGTTCTATCCTTCGCCCAGCTATCACGGCTATGACGTGACGGACTATTGCGCTGTGAAGCCGCAGATGGGTACACTGCGGGATTTTGACCGCATGGTGCGCGCGCTGCATGAGCGGGGCGTGCGGGTGATCATTGACCTCGTCTTCAACCATACCAGCAGCGAGCATCCGTGGTTCCGCGAGGCTGTGCGCGCGCTGGCGGCGGGGGAGAACAGCCCGTACATCGGGTATTACTGCTTTTCGCAGTCCGGCGGGGAGCGGATGTACGAGGTCCCCGGCGCGCCGGGCTGGTATTACCTGAGTGAATTTGGGTATATCATGCCGGATCTGAATCTGGACAGCCCTGCTGTGCGGCAGGAATTGGAGCACGTGATGCGCTTCTGGCTTGCACGCGGGGTGGATGGCTTCCGGCTGGACGCGGTCGGCTACTACTATGGCGGGGACACGGAGCGCAACACAGCGTTCCTCGGCTGGCTGATGCAGACGGCGCGGCGCATCCGGCGGGACGTATTCGTCGTGGGCGAGGCGTGGACGGACGATGGGACGATCGACCGGCTCTATGACAGCGGCGTGAGCAGCTTGTTCCGGTTCTCGATGTCGGGCGGCGGCGGGTTTGCCAGCGGCGCGCTGGGCGCAGAGGGGCGGGCGCTGGCCTTCCGCATCGCGCAGCGGCGCAGCAAGGGGACGGACGCCACATTCCTGAGCAACCATGACATGGACAGGATCACCGCCGCGCTGCCCGGGGAGCATGGGCCGCGCAGAGCGGCGGCAGCGGCGTATCTCTTTGCGCCGGGGATTCCCTTTGTTTACTACGGCGAGGAGCTGGGCATGACCGGCAGCGGCAGGG
Organism: Clostridia bacterium; assembly: GCA_017938795.1. Taxonomy (GTDB): domain Bacteria; phylum Bacillota; class Clostridia; order Christensenellales; family Aristaeellaceae; genus Ventricola. The sequence goes on along the minus strand of JAGBAV010000013.1, from coordinate 19,932 downwards.
ACGAGAACAAGCGCCTGCCCATGCTCTGGGGCGAGCGGGCATATACCTGCCGCGCGCCGGAATGGGCCGACCAGGAGCAGGGGCTGAAGATGGGCGCCCTGCAGCAGCAGCGCGAGGACGGCTCCATGCTGCGCATGTACAGGCGGCTGATCGCCATGCGCCGGGCGCACAGGGAGATCGGCGGCGTCGCGCCGGAGGCGGTCGATCTGGGGCACAGTGCGGTGTATGCGCTGCGCTACGGCAGGACGGCTGCGCTCGTCAATATGAGCGGCGCGCCGGCGTGCTTCCCATGGGCAGGCCGCGCGCGGATTGACGCGGAGGGCGGCGTGCTGCTGGAAGGCGGCTACATGATGATGGCGCCGTGGGCTGCTGCGATCATCGAGGATATATGATATCAGGCGGACGCGTGTCGGGGAATGCGCGTCCGTTTTCTGTTGGTTTCTGTGCGGCACAGCGGGCCGCTTTGTGGTATAATACCCTTATCCATACGAAAGGATGAAGCACCATGAAGATCATCACCCTGATGGAGAATACTGCCGTATCGCCGGCGCTTGCCAGCGAGCACGGCCTGAGCCTGTATATCGAGACGGATACGCCGCAGGGGCTGCGCAGGCTGTTGTTTGACATGGGGCAGAGCGACGCCTTCCTGCGCAATGCGCAGATGCTCGGCGTGGATCTGTCGCTGGTGGATACAGCCATCATCTCCCACGGGCACTACGACCATGGCGGCGGGCTGACGGCGTTCCTCACTGTGAATGATCATGCGCCGGTGTATGTGCACAGGGAGGCGTTTGTCCCGCATTACTCCGGCAGCCGGGATCGGTATATCGGGCTGGACCCGGCACTCGCGGGCAGCAGTCGGCTGTGCATGACCGGGGATGAGACGGATCTGGGCGGCGGGCTGCGGCTTGTGACCTGCAATGCCTGCGAGCGCAGGCACGCCGACTCTGCGCAGGGGATGCTCTCGGAGCAGGACGGCACGCTTGCTCAGGACAGCTTTGCCCATGAGCAGTATCTCGTCGTGCAGGAGGGCGGCCGCAGGATTGTGGTCAGCGGCTGCTCGCATAAGGGCGTGCTCAATATCATCGAATGGCTGCGGCCGGATATCCTTGTGGGCGGATTCCACTATATGAAACTGGATGTGCAGGGCAGCGGCCGCGCTGTGCTGGAGGAGGCTGTGCAGGCGCTTGCCGGCGGGCCTGTCTGCTATACCTGCCACTGCACAGGGCAGGAGGCATATGAGTATCTCAAGGATCGGCTGGGGGATCGCCTGCATTACCTTGCGGCGGGCAGTGCTGAGCAGGTATGAGAGCGGCCCGCTATTGACAGAAGGCGGCAAAGACGGCATAATGGAAGACAAAGAGTATGGTCGGCGTGCGCCGGCATGAAGGAGAGAATAACGATGAAGATCGCGGTACTGGGCGCGGGTGCGATGGGCGCGCTCTATGGCGGCTACCTCAGCCGGGGGAATGATGTGCTGCTGGTGGACGTGCGGCAGGAGCAGGTCGATCAGATCAATGCGCAGGGGCTGAAGATTCATGAGCCGGACGGCACGACGACGCTGTGCCATCCCGCCGCGGCGATTGATACGTCCGCGATGGGCCCGGTCGATCTGGTGATCGTCTTTGTCAAGGCGATGTTCAGCCGTGCGGCGATCGCCGGAAACCGGAGCCTGATCGGCCCGGATACCTACCTGATGACCCTGCAGAACGGCAGCGGTCATGAGGACACGCTGATGGAATTCGTCGACAGGGAGCATGTGATCATCGGCACGACGCAGCATAACTGCGCCGTCGTCGGGACGGGCGAGGTGCGCCACGGCGGCAGCGGCAAGACCTGCATCGGCTGCCTGACGGGCGACGTATCGCGCCTGCAGCCGATCGCGGACGCCTTCACCGCCTGCGGGCTGGACGCTGTGTGCGACGGCGAGGTGCTCCGCCTCATCTGGGGCAAGATGATGACCAATGTCTCCGCCAGCGTGCTGACCGGCGCGCTGCAGGTTCCGCTTGGCTATATCGCGGAGAATGCCTCCGCGTGGGCGCTGTGTGAGCGGCTCGTGCGCGAGGCTGTCGCCGTCGCCGGCGGCGAGGGGCTGCTCTTTGACGCGAAGGAGGAGATTGCCAAGGTCCGCGCTGTCTGTGAGCGCAGCCCGCAGGGCATCACCAGCATCTGCGCGGATATCGCCGCGGGGCGCAAGACCGAGGTGGATACCATCAGCGGCAGCGTTGTGCGCGCCAGCCGCAGGAACGGTATCCCCGCGCCGACGCATGAGGCGATGGTGCACATGATCCACGCGATGGAGGGCAGGGCGGCGAAGTGACCGCCCGCATACGGATGGAAACCGCAGGGGCTATCCCTGTGAATATGAACGACCAAGGCCGCATGACGGCCGGAAAAGGAGCAAAACATGGGACCCGTATATGAGATGAACGGCCTGCGCATCGTCGACCTGACCAAGGTCCTCGACCCGAAGACCGAGAGCCGCCGCTGCCATCTGATCCGCTATAACACTGGCGGGCCGATCCCGGATTATCATACCGCGATGGACCTGACCAGCCACCTCGGCACGCACTGCGAGTGCCCGTACCATCACTTTGAGGATGGCGCCGCCGTGGGCGAGCTGCCGCTGACCACCTTCATGGGCCGCGCGATCTACGTCACCATCGATTTCCTCGAGCCCAATGCGCATATCTCCGCCGCGGATCTTGACCGCGTGCTCGGCGACCGCATCAAGGAGGGGGACATCGTGCTGCTGGACAGCAACTGGAAGTTCCCGCCGTTCACCCCGAAGACCAACAGCCCGGAGGACAAGCGCCTGTTCATCGGCGAGGAATCTGCGATCTGGTTCCGCGATCATAAGGTCAAGTGCGTCGGCTTTGGCGACGGCGTCTCCATTGAGAACTGCGAGGCTGACGTTAAGCCCTTCCACGATATCCTGATGGCGGAGAATATCGTCTTCCTTGAGGTGCTCAAGAACCTCGAGCTGCTCAATTCCGACGTCTTCTTCATGGCGTATGCGCCGCTGCCGATTCTGGAGCTGGACTCCTGCCCGGTGCGCGCGTATGCGATCGAGGGCCTGCCGGGCTTCACCGAGTAAGCAAAGTGTTTACAGCGCGCCGCTTTCTTCCGGGGTGGCGCGCTCTTTTCTCTTCAGGTGATGCGCGCATCTGCCGTGCAGATCGTCACAAAAGAGAAAAAATAAAAAACGAAAAAAGGATAAAAAAGGTGTTGACAAAAACACCGCCCTTTGATATAATCTATTCTCGTCAGGTGATTCGTTCGAGATCGGAGCCCTACACGCCAATGTGGCTCAGTCGGTAGAGCAGCTGATTCGTAATCAGCAGGTCAAGGGTTCGAGTCCCTTCATTGGCTCCATATTTTTCGAGGTGTAGCGCAGTTTGGTAGCGCGTTTGGTTCGGGACCAAAAGGTCGCAGGTTCAAATCCTGTCACCTCGACCACAAAGCTCTTGAGAGATCAAGAGCTTTTTTTGTTTTCAGAATTTCATCGAAGGAGAACAGGATTTGAATAAGCGGTAGTGAATGACGTGCCAGTGGCACGTCAGAGCCGCGCTGACCGAGCCCCGTCGAGGGGCGAGAATCCAATCCTGTCACCTCGACCAGAAAAAGTCGGAAATCGAAAGGTTTCCGGTTCTTTTTTTGTCTCTTTTGCATAAAGCGCTGTCTTTGGCGCTTTTTTCATGCAACGGACGTGCAACCTTGGGAAAAGGGCCAAAGACACGTTCCCATATTGAGCGGTAGATTTGGCTGATTCTTGGAGTCCGGGGTCAAAAGGTCGCAGGCCTGTATGTTGTTTGATTATTTCATTCGTGGTATAATGTATACAGATATGGAGGTGTAAATTCAATGGCAGATAAAGAAATTTTCCGTTTAAACGACGAGATTTCTTTCCGAAAGTGTTCTCTTTTCGATAATGAAAGCTTCTCGTTTGGAGACTGTACAAATTTCAGCACAACAGCGTCGCATAATTGTGCCGGAAATCATGCGGCGTAAGCGTCGGTTTCAGCTGCTTGATGATATCGTTCTTGCGTTTGGCTATAGACCCAGTATCGTGAAAACCTCATGCTCTTCGAATACGCCCAGCGCCCATGCATCGGCTTCAAGTACCAGTTCGGCGATTTCACCGCCCGTTCGGCGGGCAGCCTGAACAATTTTTGCCCAGCTTGCTGCAGAAATCCTTGTTGTGCCAAATGGGGCGTATTCAGGTACATGATCCATAATCAGCGAGTCAAAGCCTGATTCATACATGACGTCATCGTGAAGACTGATGGAATCTTCTCTCCAGAAATCCATCGTGTTTTCATCCCAGTCGCCTTTGTGGAATTCATAGTAGCATGTGGATCCGCTTTCTTTTCGCTCATGTTCTGTAACGAAGTATTTCATCCATATCATCTCCGGTCTGCGGCTGTCGTACAATCTGAGCCGGGATTCAATCCCTGCGAGCCTCTGGCTGATATGATTATAGCATCTTTCTGTTCCGGTATCCATCCATTCCCCTCTGCGCATCTTTTTTTCCGTGCAATCCGCATGCGGGTATTGTATAATCATGATAAACAAAGACAGAGGAGGTGCCCGGATGGAGCTTGTGATGTTTGTCGGCATCCCGGCCAGCGGGAAAAGCACATGGAGCGAAAAATACCGCGAACAGGGGTATCTGATTCTGTCCTCCGATGCTATCCGCGAGGAACTGATGAGGGAGGCCGGGATGACGGAGCTGCCGGATCAGGAGAGGAACCCGATCAACAGCCGGGTCTTTGAGATGATCCGCAGGCGCGCGGCAGAGGCCCTGAAGAGGGGGCAGTCGGTGGTTGTGGATGCGACGAACCTCAGCCGCAAGCGCAGAATGACGTTCCTCAACCAGTTCAGGCGGATTCCCTGCGTGAAGAAGTGCGTCCTGTTCATCGTGCCGCCGGAGGTCTGCATGGAGCGGAACAGGAACAGGATGGGCGTCGCCCGGGTGCCCGATGAGGGGATGTATCGGATGCTGTGCAGCTTTGAGTGCCCGAATGTCTGGGAGGGCTGGGATGAGATTGTCCCCGCTGCGGATGACGCGCCGTATCAGTTCCCGTTTGACGCCATACGCGGACTGGATCAGGATAATCCGCATCACAGCCTGACGCTGGATGAGCACATGCATGCGGCGGTCCGGTTCTGCCGGGAGCAGGGCTTCGGGGAGATGCTGGAGCGGGTGGCGGCCTATCACGATATCGGCAAGCTGTATACCAAGCGGTACTGCAACGCGCGGGGTGAGGCTACGGAGCATGCGCACTATCTGGGGCATGACAACTACGGTGCCTATCTGTACCTGACGCAGATGTGCTGCGGAAGGGTGCTTTCGCCGGAGGCGTTCAGACAGATTCTGCACGAGACCAATCTGATCAACTGTCATATGAGGCCGCTGACCATCTGGCACTGGACGCCCGCCGCAGAGGAGCGGGACAGGCAGCTGTTCGGCGAGGCGTTTATCGCCGATCTGCTCGCCCTTCATCAGGCGGACAGGGCGGCGCATTGAGGAGAAAGAAGATGAATATGAATTCGCATCTCTGCCGGTTTCTTGCGGAGCATCCCGAGGAGTGGGAGAGCCTGCTGCTGAAGGAATACGGCGTCAAATCGAAAAGGGAAGATACCTACGCGATCTTCAATTACAACTATAACTGTGACTTCGCTGATCCCATGGTGCAGGAGGCGCGGGGAATCATTCTGGATACGGAGCGGCTGGAGGTGGTCTGCTGGCCCTTCCGCAAGTTCGGCAACCACACGGAGAGCTATGCCGATCCCATCGACTGGGCGCATGCCCGGGTGCAGGAGAAGGTGGACGGCTCCATCATCAAGCTGTGGTATGACGCTAAAAAGAGCGGCTGGCAGTTCTCCACCAACGGAACGATCCGGGCGGAGCGCGCGCCTATCGGGGAGTTCGCGCAGATGACGTTTTATGATGTGATCTGCCGCGCGGACAATTATGACAGCATTCCGTTTGACGCGCTCGACCGGGAGCTGACCTATGTCTTCGAGCTGGTCAGCCCCGCTACGCAGGTGGTGGTGCCGTATGAGGAGACGATGCTCTATCATATCGGCACCCGGAATAACCGCACGGGGCAGGAGCTTGATGCGGATATTGGTATCAGAAAGCCGAAGACCTATCCGATTCATTCCCTTGCGGAGTGTGTGGAGACGGCGATCCGCCTGAACAGGACGGATTCAAGCGAGATCATGGCGGAAGGATTTGTGGTGGTGGACGACAAGTGGAACCGCGTGAAGGTGAAGTCGCCCGACTATATCGCCAAGCATCATCTGATGCAGATGAAGTCCATCTCAAAGCGCGAGTGCGTGCAGATGCTGCTGTCGTCCCCGGAGGAGGCGGCGATCGTCTGTCAGGCGAATCCGGAGCTGATTCCGATGATCAAGTTCTATGATTATCATCTGGCGCGGCTTGCGCATCTGGCGGACAGGATCGGCCGCTTTGCGGCGCAGCTGTATGAGGAGTACAGCCATGACCGGGGCGCTGTGGCGCGGGTCATCCGGAAGCATCCGCTGGCTATCATCGGCTTCAGGTGCATTGAGAGCGGGGGGAAGGGCAGCGGGTATCTGATGCAGCTCCCCGCAGAGAAGCTCCTCAGGCTGATCCCGGAGTATGAGGAGGAGGATCTGTCCGCGCTGTTCCTTGATTTGTGACCGGATCGGGCTGAGCATAACAACAACAGGCCATGGCGCGCTGTGCGTCATGGCCTGTTTGATATGTATCGACGTTTTGTTCTGCGGCAGGATGCTGCGCGGTATTACCGCAGCCAGCCGTTCTCGAGGTAGGTATAGATATACGCTTCGCAGGCGGCGTAGATCTGTGCGTCCAGCTCCGTCTTCTGCTGCGCGGTGCAGCCGGGGTTGTTGGCAAAGGTGTCGCGCAGCATGGGGATGGTGCGATCAAACAGGCGCCGATCAGGCGTGCCGTCTGTCAGCGTGCCGCCTTCATCAAGGTGCTCGAAGAGCTCCATCAGCGTGCAGCGCCCGGCGATATAGATGAACAGCATGCGCGGACGCCACTCGCCGAAGTATTCCTTATAGAAATGGTCATGCCCGCCGCGTTTGAAGTAAAGATCAGCCAGCTGAGAACCGTGGATGGTATTCCCGCTGAAAAAGAAGGTGGGGGGAGGCGTCTCCCGGCTTCGGATGTGAGGGCTGACGAAGCCCTGCAGGTCCGCCCGCCATTGCTTGCCGTCGATGACACCGTAAGCATATCCGGATTCGAAGTCGTCGACCTTATCAAAGATGAAGTCCACGGCGATAGCGCCTGTATCATCGATGAAGCCCCATTTGCCGCCGCGCCGGACGGCGGCGCGGTCCGGGTCGTCATAGCCGTAAAGCCCGTCGCTGCCGCGCCCATAGTCGCGCACTTCGTCGAGGATGAGCGGCACGATGAGCCTGCTCTCCAGATCAATGAAACCATAGCGGCTGCCGCTGCGCACCCATGTCATCACAGCGGGATGCTCCTGATGATCGAAATAGCTGATCCCGCCGTATTCGCCGGTTTCGTCCCACCACTGGCTGCTGAGGAGGCGGCCGGTGATATCAAGGAAATTGTACTGCCCGTCCTTGACGACGCGGACGATGCCGCTGCGGAAGGTGACGCGCCAGCCCTCCGGCTTGTAGGGCATGACCTCGAGCAGGCGGCCGTCCCAGCCGACCCATGCCAAGTCCGGGTCGCCGCCGGTCATCTCCTGCGGGCGCACGACGAAGAGGCGATCCTCCTCAATAGCCATGATATAGCCGTAGACCGGCTCGGCGAGCACGCGCCCGTCGACATCGCAGAGGCCGGCGTAGTCATAGATGTCCCGGTGCTCCCGGATAAGGAACAGCCCCTGCGGGCCGGGCAGGGGATGCACGCCGTGCCAGCGCACGGGGATGACAGGGCTGCCGTCCGCACGGACAGCGCCGTAAAGCTCGCCCTTGCGCACGATGCAGAGCGACAGATCCGGCTTGAGCGTGCTGCGCGCATAGAGCTGATGCATCGGGAAGCCATATTGATAGCGATAGCTGTTGCCCGTATACCATTCATCGGAAGGCAGCACCTCGTCATATTGCGCTCTCCAGCTCACAGGTATGCCCCCTCTCGCAGCGCGTCGGTCATGCGCCTGTCAACAACCACTTCAAAATCGCCCTCCGGCAGATGGATGGTCACATCCTGAGCGCCGTATTTGCGGCTGCGATTGCCGCTGGGCGTGCTGGGCTTGTACGGCATCCGCGTGCGCACGAGCGTGCGGCACGCGCCGTCCAGCAGACCCCAGCGGGCATAGTACATACCGCTGCCGCCCGGGCCCATCGTGCCCCAGTACATCGCCTGACGGACGAAGATGACGTCGCCGTCGTCCGTGTCGATAAGCACCCAGTCCTCATAGAGCATCTCCGTGGCGGGGGCGCAGGCTCCGCCTTCATAGCGCATGAAGCCCCAGCCGCTGCCGCTGCGCACGGCGAAAAGGCCCTCCCGGACGAATACGATCTCGTCATACAGGCAGGGGAGGATGAGCGCAGCGTCTTCGTCCATCAGGCCCCATCTGCCGTCGCGCAGCGCGACGAGGAAGCGCTCTTCCTGTTCTCTCAGCGGGCGGAGCATGCCGTATACCGCCTCGACCTTAACGCCCTGCGCATCGGCGGCACCCCATCTCCCGTCCGCCGTGCGGAAGGGATAGAGCCCGCTCTCAAGCGGCGCGCCGGCGTACATCACGGCTTCATTGCCGAGCGTGACGGGCGGATCATAGTACTGGCAGCTGGTATGCATGGCTGGCCTCCTGACGGATGTTTTCCTGATTATAGCATGAAAAAACGCGCCGGCGCAATCCCTGCTGCGCGGCGCGTTGTGTGTTATATGGTGCGGTGCTTCTCCATACGCAGCAGGCCTTCTTCATCCGGCTCGGTGACGCCGTTTTTGTAGGTATAGCCCATCTTCCTGTAGAAGCCCTGCGCGGTGATGGAGGCCGGGATCTCAATGCGCGAGGCGCGCAGGAAATACGCGTCCGCCTCCAGCGTGCCGATGATCATCCGCCCGATCCCCTGACCGTGATACGCGGGATCGACAAAGATCGTGAAGAGCGAACTCTCCGTCTCGCTGCCCCAGTACGGGCCGATCGCGCCGCAGCCGATGATCCTCTCCCCATCACAGACGACGTAGAAGTGCGTATACGCAGCGCGGCGGAGGATTGCATCGGGATCGAGTGCGGCGCAGTCCCGTTCGATATACGCCTCGTCGTAGTCGCGGATGTTGACGGTGCGCAGGGTATGACAGATCAGCGCGGAGACGGCGGGCGCGTCCGCATCGCGCATCAGGCGGATATCGTACATGGCTGTGCCTCCTTCGGCGTTTTCCCCAGTATAGCAGGCGCGGCGGGGAGCGTCAACCGGCAGCTTCGGCTATGAAGGGATTGTGCGGCAGGCGAAAAGGGATTTGACGGAAGCCCTCCTGTGGGGTACAATATCAGGTAATGGATTTGATGCGGGAGGTGCGCTTATGCGGATACGGGCTGTGCTGTGGGATCTGGACGGCACGCTGCTTGACACCCTTGACGATCTGGCGGCGAGCACGAACGCCGCGCTGGCGGCGAATGGGCTGCCGCAGCGTACGCGGGAGGAAGTGTGCGCGTTCGTCGGCAACGGTGTGGCGCGGCTGATTGCCCTTGCCGCCGACGGCGCGGATCAGGCGACGGTGGAGGCGGTGCATGCGGCGTTCCTTACCCATTATGCGGCGCACAGCATGGACCGCACGCGCCCGTATGACGGCGTGCCCGCGCTGCTTGACAGCCTCTTGGCGCAGGGGATTGCGCAGGGCGTGATCTCCAATAAGGTGGATTCCGCCGTCCGTGCGCTGTGCGAGGCGTACTTTCCGGGCGTGATGCAGGTCGCGGTGGGGGATGATCCCTGCCGCAGGCGCAAGCCCGCGCCCGACAGCGTGCTGGAGGCGATGCGCCGGCTCGGCGTCACGCCGGAGGAGACGGTCTATATCGGCGATTCGGATGTGGATGTGCGCACCGCGGCGAACGCGGGCGTTGCCTGCTGCGCGGTGGCGTGGGGCTTCCGCGACGAGGCCTGCCTGCGCGGGGCAGGCGCGCAGCACATTGCGCATACCCCGCAGGAGCTTGCCGGGATGCTGGAGGGGCTATGAGGCGCTATATGAAGGGTTTCAAGTGGAAGTTCGATGCGATCCTCCTGCTGGGCGTGGAGCTTGATGCGGATGACCGCCCCACGATGGAGCTGGGGCGCAGGATGTATGCTGCGGTGGATGCGTGGTGCCGCTATGGCGGCCCGGCGCTGGTCGTCTGCGGCGGCGTGCTGCCGGGGCATCGGGCGTCTGAGGCGCAGGTGATGGAGGCGCTGCTCGTGCGCGCAGGCGTGGCGAGGGAGCGCATCATCCGCGAGGAGAAGTCGCAGACCACGATGGAGAATATGCGCTATGCCGCGCAGCTGCTCGGTGGGGCGAAGGGGAAGCATGTGCTGGTGGTGACCAGCGACTATCACCTGCGCCGTGCGATGATGACGGCAAAGCGCGTGGGCTTCAGGGTATCCGGCATCGGCGCGCCGCTTGACCGCGACGACGAATGGAAGCGCGCTGCCCGCAAGGAATGGGCGTATATCGTGGATCTGCTCATGGGCTGGCAGGACGAGGGGCGAAGCCGCCCGCAATGGACATACAGGCTCTTTGGCCGCGTCTTCGGCGGGGATTGACAGCCGCCGCCTTCGCGCCTATAATATCCCCTGCCCGCCGGCGGCGGGCTGTTTCGTGAGTTGGTTTTTTACAGATACGGCCTTCGGGCCATAGGACAGAGGGTTTGCTTTGATGAAGCTGTTTTGTGAGCGGGAGGCCGATACGCGCCGCCTTGGTTATGCGCTGGGCAGCCGCCTTCGCGCGGGCGACGTCGTGCTGCTGGAGGGCGAGATGGGCGCGGGCAAGAGCGTGCTCACCCGCGCTGCGGCGCGCGGCATGGGCGTATGCGGCCCCGTACCCAGCCCGACCTTTACCATTCTCAATATTCATGAGGGCGAGGGGCTTCGGCTGTATCATTTTGATCTGTACCGGCTGGAGGGCGCGGATGCGCTCTATGAGATGGGGCTGGAAGAGTACATCCCCGCGCAGGACGGCGCGTCGCTGATCGAATGGCCGCAGATGGCGCAGGAGGCCATGCCGGAGGATGCGCTGCATATCACCATGCGCTATGCGATGGACGGCATGGCGCGCGAGGCGGAGCTTGTGCCGATGGGCGCGTTCGGCGCGGCGCGCGTGAAGGAGATCCTGCGCGCGGCTGAGGAGCCCTGCCCGCTTGATGAGGAGGAGACGCTGTGAATATCCTGATGATTGATACATCCGGCCCGGCCTGCGGCGCTGCGCTGATGAAGGACGGGAAGCTGGTCGCGGAGATGACGCTCGTCAGCGGGCTGACGCACAGCCAGCGCGTGATGCCGATGGTGGATTCTCTGCTCGCTATGAGCGGCACGGAGATGGAGGAGATCGACGTCTTCGGCGCGGTGGTCGGCCCCGGCTCCTTTACCGGCGTGCGCATCGGCGTCTCCACGGTGAAGGCGCTCGCCCATGCGATGGGCAAGCCCTGCATCGGTGTGGACGCGCTGGAGGCGCTCGCGGCGAATATCCATGCCTTTGACGGCGTGATCTGTCCGATTCTTGATGCGCGCGCGCAGCAGGTCTACGGCGCGATGTTTGAGGCGGGGGATCCGCCTGTCCGGCTGACGGATGATGAGCCGATGAAGCTCACGGCCTTCCTTGACGCGGTGGAGAAGACGGGCCGGCGCGCGCTCTTCCTTGGCGACGGCGCGCCTGTATTCCGGGAGATGATCGCCGCGCGGATGGGCGAGGCGGCGCAGTTCGCCGCCCCGCAGAACACCGGAATCCGCGCCGGCAGCGCATGCGCCGCGGCGTACCGGCGTATCATGGAGCAGGGTGAGGCTGCGCTTCAGGATTATGTGACCCTGCTGCCGCTGTATCTGCGCGCGCCCCAGGCGGAGCGCGAGCGCGCCGCGCGCGAGGCGGCAAAGTCCGCGGAGGCGGCGAAGGAGGCGCAGCATGGCTGATCCGTTTATCCGCCCGATCCGGGAAGAGGACGTCAAGGGTATTCATGAGATCGAGACGCTCTGCTTCCCCATGCCGTGGAGCGAGGAGTCGATTCTCCACGACGTGAAGGAGAATCCCGTCGCCCGCTGGCTGGTGATGGACGACGGCGAGGGACGCGTGCTCGCCTATGCCGGGATGTGGTTTGTGCTGGATGAGGCGCATATCTGCAATGTCGCGGTGCATCCGGACGCGCGGCGCCTTGGCTACGGGCGCAGGATCATGGAGGCGCTCATCGATCTGGCGCGGGAGAACTGCATGTCGATGATGACGCTGGAGGTGCGCCGCAGCAACCTGCCCGCGCAGAATCTCTATCATGCCTGCGGCTTTATCGATGTGGGCTACCGCAAGCGCTATTATGAGGATAATAAGGAGGATGCGCTGATCATGTTCCTCGAGTTTCAGGGCGAGGGCTGAGCGTGTTTCTTCCCGCATTGCTGCATAGAATAAGGGGACAAACGGCCACAATCGGCGTTGCCCCCTTTTCTTTTTGGGAAAAATGGAGTACAATATTAAAATCGAAACTTGGGCTTATCTGCGCTCATGAAGCGCGGAGACGGCCATGGGACAGGAGGCGCAGGCATGCAGCTGGAAATCAGCGGGGCGAAGGTGGACGTCGCAGTCAGCGGCGAAGGCGGGCGCGGCGTTTTGCTGCTGCACGGCTGGGGCTGCTCGGCGCAGATGATGAGCAGCGTGCGCGATGCGCTTGACGGCAGCATGCGCGTGGCTGCGGTCGATTTCCCCGGCCATGGCCGCGAGGGCAAGGCGCTCCCGCCGCCGCAGCCGTGGGGCGTCCCTGAATATATGGAGATGACGGCAGAGATCATCCGCAGGCTCTCGCTCGCGCCCTGCGATATCGTGGCGCATTCCTTCGGCGCGCGCGTGGCGATCCTGCTGGCGGCGACATATCCGGAGCTGGTGGGCCGCATGATCCTCACCGGCGCGGCCGGCATCCGCAAGCCGAAGAGCGGCAAGGCCACCGCGAAGACGCGGCTGTACAAGGGTCTGCGCGGCGCTGTGGATCTGGCGGAGCGGACGCATCTGTTCGGCAGCCTGCCGGGCAGGGGGCGCGAGGCGCTGGTGCAGCGCTTTGGCTCGCCGGATTACAAGGCGCTGACGCCCGAAATGCGACAGACCTTCAATAAGGTCATTTCGCTGGACCTGAGCGACAGGCTCGCCGAGGTCAAGGCCCCGACGCTGCTCTACTGGGGCGCGCAGGATACCGAGACCCCGCTGTGGATGGGGCAGCTGATGGAGGAGCGCATCCCCGACGCCGGGCTGGTTGTCGAGGAGGGCGCGGGCCATTTCGCCTATCTGGAGCAGAACCGCAGGTTCCTTGCCATTGTACGCAGCTTCCTTCTGGAGGGTAGATAAATGAGTTTATTCATGTTGCTGCTGGGGGCAGCCGCAATTGCCTGCTGCTGTATTGCCGTGGGCTGGCGTCTGCTGCATTATTTCCAGCTGGAGAGCTATCAGCTCCCGGGCTATTTCCGCAGCCTGAATCGCAATGCGCACCGTGCGCTGCTGCCGCCGCTGGCTGCGGCTGCGGTGGGCGTGCTGCTGGCTGTCGCGGGCGCGCCTGCGCCGCTGAGGATTGTCGGCACGGGGCTCTTCTGCGGCGTGCTCGAGCGCAGGGCGAGGAAGGAAAAGATGAAGAAGCCCTTCGTCGTCACCGAGCGTGTCAAGCGCCTGATCGCTATTCATGCCGCTGTGGCCTTTGCCGCCGCGCTGCTGTGCGGGCTGGTCTCGCCTGTGCTGATGTACCTGCTGATCGCGGCGGAGCCGCTTGTCCTCGTGCTCGCCGCGCTCTGCGCGCAGCCGGTGGAGACGCATATCAACAATCAATTCCTGAATGACGCCAAGCGCAGGCTCGCCGCCCAGCCGGAGCTGATCAAGATCGGCATCACCGGCAGCTACGGCAAGACGAGCACGAAGTTCCTCCTGCGCGATATCCTGTCCGTCCGCTACCGCGTGCTGGCCACGCCCTCGAGCTTCAATACCCCGATGGGCGTCACCCGCGTCATCCGCGAGCAGCTCACCCCCGCGCATCAGATTTTCATCGCGGAGATGGGCGCGCGCCATGTGGGGGATATTAAGGAGCTGGTGGAGCTGGTGCATCCCACGATGGGCCTGCTCACCTCCGTTGGCCCGCAGCATCTGGATACCTTCGGCACGATCGAGCGTGTGCGGGACACCAAGTATGAGCTGATAGAGGGTCTCCCGCAGGACGGCACGGCCATCTTCGCGCGCGACGGCGCGATCTGCGAGGAGCTCTGCGCCCGCTGCACGCTTTCTGATAAGCTGATGCCCGGCGATCTGATGACCGCCAGCGAAGCGCAGGCCGGCCCGTGGGGCACGCGCTTCACGCTGACGGACAACGAGACCGGTGAGAGCCGCGTCTGCCAGACGAGGCTCCTTGGCGAGCATTCCATCTCCAATCTGCTGCTGTGCTGCACGGCGGCGCGCAGGCTGGGCATGACCCTTGAGGAGATTGCGCAGGGCGTGGCGCTCTGCCAGCCGGTGGAGCACAGGCTCCAGCTGCTTGATGGCGGCGGCGTTTCCATCATCGACGATGCGTTCAACGCCAACCCTGTCGGCGCGCGCGCGGCGCTGCGCGTGCTGGAGAAGTTCCCGGGCCGCAGGATCATCATCACCCCCGGCATGGTGGAGCTGGGCGGCGAGGAGGATGCGTTCAACCGCAGCTTCGGCGAGCAGATGGCCGCCAGCGTGGATGTCGCGATCCTCGTCGGCCGCAGGCATACGCAGCCGATCGTGGACGGTCTGCTCAGCGCGGGCTTCCCGCAGGAGCATATACATGTGGTAGGCAGCCTGGAGGAGAGCACCTCCGTGCTGCATGCAATGATGAAAGCAGGCGATGTTGTGCTGTACGAGAACGACCTGCCTGATAATTACACCGAGTGAGGAGAGGTCAGATCATGAGCAAAATGAATATTGCGGTTATCTTTGGTTCGCGCAGCTGTGAGCACGATGTATCCATCGTCTCTGCGCTGCAGCTGATTGACGCGGTGAAGGCGGCCGGCCACACCGTGACGCCGATCTACATCTCCCGGGACGGCCTTTGGTACACCGGCGACGCGCTGTTTGAGATTGAGAATCTGCGCGAGTTCAACCCGATGGGCAAGGGGATCACCCGCGTCAATCTGGATATCAGCGCCAATGCGGGCGATCTGTGGGCATGGCCGCCGCAGCGCGCCGGTCTCTTTGCGAAGGTGCCGGCTCCTGTCGCGCACATCGACTGCGTGATCCCTGTGCTGCATGGCCTCCATGGCGAGGACGGCACGCTGCAGGGCATGCTGGAACTGGCCAATATCCCGTATGCCTCCTCCGGCGTGCTGGGCTCCGCGGTGGGCATGGATAAGATCGCAATGAAGCAGATCCTGCGCGGCGCAGGCTTCCCGGTGCTTGATTATGTCTGGTTCACCCGCGATCAGCTGGATGCGGATCGCGAGGGCATCATCAGCATGATCGAGGCGAAGATCAAGTATCCCGCCTTTGTCAAGCCGGCGTCGCTGGGCTCCTCCATCGGCGTCTCCCGCGCCGCCAACCGCGAGGAGCTGGAGCGCGCGCTTGACCTTGCGAAAAACTATGACCGCCGCATCCTCGTTGAGGTCGGTATCAATCATCCTGTCGAAATCAACTGCGCCGCGCTTGGTTATGGCGAGGACGTCCGCGCCTCCGTGTGCGAGATGCCCGTGCCCACCTCCGACGGCAGCTTCCTCACCTTCTGGGAGAAGTATCTGCGCAATGCCGGCGCGAAGGGCGAGACCAGCCGCGGCATGAAGAGCCTTTCCCGCGTTGTCCCGGCGAAGATCGGCGACGCGCTGACTGCGCGTATCCAGCGCATGACCTGCGAGATCTTCAGGCTGCTGGACTGCCGCGGCACTGTGCGCGTGGACTTCATCCTTGACGAGAACGATATGCTCTACGTCAACGAGCCCAACACGATCCCCGGCTCTCTGGCTTTCTATCTGTGGAAGGAGTGCGGCGTGAGCTTTGCCGATCTGGCGGAGAAGATGATCGAGGACGCGCTGCGCGCTCATGCGGATAAGAACAGGAATGTTTACGCTTTCGACTCCACGATTCTGCAGAAGGTGACCACCGGCGCGAAGGGAGCCAAGCGCTGATCGCTGACGGCATTGGCGCCGGCTGCATGACAAAAAGCCCTCTCCGTACGGAGAGGGCTCGGCCTGTGTCAGATGATCGGGCGGATGCTGCCGGCGAAGAGCTATTCTGTGGGATCAATAGCCCAGATCCTCATCAATGAGCATGACGCAGATCCTGTGCCCCGTGAGGGGATGCTCGAGGCTGACGATGACATTGCACATCGGCTTTTTGCAGGCGGAGACGTCGCAGGGCCCGTTGGCGCAGGGCGTATCAAGGCTCAGGCGGCGGGCGTTTTGCGGGCAGGCGACCTGCTTTACCCGGCGCACAGCCTGCTGATAGCCGCCCTCGACGAGCTTGTTGCGCCCGACGAGGATATAGACCGTCTCCGGCCCGTAGCACATCGCGGCGACACGGTTGCCCGTGCCGTCGATGTTGAGCATCAGCCCGTCCGTGGTCATGGCGTTGACCGACGTGACATACAGCGGCGCGTTCATCGCTTCATGCAGGACGGCATGGCGTTCCGCATGCGGGACGTCCCAGTGCCAGAGGACGGCATGTCCGGCCTCGCGCAGCTGTGCGTCCAGGTTCATTTCCCGCGCGGTCATGCAGCCGCCGATGGCGACGGTCTGCCCGGCGGGCATGTCCTCAAGAAGATAGGCCGCAGCCTGTGCCGCGGTGTCAAAGCAATGGGCCTCAAAGCCCCGTGCACGCAGAGCCTCTGCGGCGGCATGAATGTCCGGCATGATAATCGCTCCTTTGTGATGGTCATGTTGCTGTGTACATGGAATATCTGTATTATACCAGCGATTCCCCGATTGAGGAAGGGGCATCGCGGCAGGATCTGCCCGCAAAGGAGGGATGGGCGTGATCGACGAGTTTTTTGATAAGCTGGTGGACGACGTCTGTATCGCCTTCCCGCGCTTCTGGCGGCCAAGGACAATTGCGCTTGCGGATTCCGGCCCGGGCTGGCGCGTCTGCCTGTACGTCGTGACGGCATGGCGCAGCCTCAAGCGCGCCTTTCATCATCTGAAGAGCGAGGAGAATGCCGAGGCCTTCTTCAGGGAGACAAAGGCGAAAGGCGGGGAGCAGATCAGCGAACTCAAGCTGCTGGCTAGAGGGGCGCTCTCCGTGCTCCTGCGTCTGGAGGAGAGGAGCCAGCGGGATTCCTTCTGCGGCCTGTTCTTCCTGATGCTGCTTGCCGGGCTGGGCATGCTGGCCGTGGGCGGCGCGCCCGTGGCGGGCTGTGCGGCTGCGCTCGCGTGCTTCTGGCTGGCGCATGGGCTGGATATCGGCTATACGCCTGTCTGCAGAGGTGTGCGTCAGCGGTATCTGGCGGGCATGCTCCTGCGCGGCGGCGGCTATTGCGCGCTGATTCTCTGGATGTTCCGCCTGTATACTGCCGGCGGCCTGCCGACCAATATCATCCTGCAGGGTGCGATGATCATCACCATGGTGATCCATCTTGTGTTTTTCCTCGCATTTGCTGCATTTGAGCGGCAGCAGATGCTCATCCTGCGCCTGCTTACGGGCGTGCTGGGGCTGCTGCCTGCGCTGGCCTGTGCGGCTGCGCTGGCGCTGGCTGCGTCGCTGCTGGGCGGCGGGGGCATGATGCTGATTGCCGGCGTGATGATCGCGGCGGGCGGCGTGATGCTCTTTGCCATGGAGATCATACGCATGAGCGTGGAGATCGGTCTTGCGCATATGTTCTTTTCCGGCCTGGTTCTTTGTGCTCTGAGGCTGTGCGGCGCTGCGTTCCTGCTGTGCGGCGCATGGCTGCATGTTCTGAATACGCTGTAATCCCATTCTGATATGATGGACCCGAAACGGAGGATACCACTTTGAGTGACAATCGCATGGACATGATCCGCAATTTCTGCATCATCGCCCATATCGACCACGGCAAGTCCACGCTGGCGGACCGCCTGCTGGAGAAGACCGGCGTCTATGAGAAGCGCGAGATGGTCGACCAGATCCTTGACTCGATGGAGCTGGAGCGCGAGCGCGGCATTACCATCAAGAGCAAGGCGGTCAACATGACCTACACCGCCCGCGACGGCCGGACCTATACCTATAACCTCATCGATACCCCCGGCCATGTGGACTTCACCTATGAGGTCTCCCGTGCGCTGGCGGCGTGCGAGGGCGCGATCCTCGTTGTCGATGCGACGCAGGGTGTGGAGGCGCAGACGCTGGCCAATGTCTATATGGCGCTGGAGGCGAATCTGGAGATCATCCCGGTCATCAACAAGATCGACCTGCCCAGCGCGCGCCCGGACGAGGTGAAGGCGGAGATCGAGGAGATCATCGGCCTTGACGCCTCTCAGGCTCCGCTCATCAGCGCGAAGGTCGGCCTTGGTATCGACGATGTGCTCGAGGCTGTTGCGGCGATGATGCCCGCACCCGTGGGCGAGGAGGAGGAGCCGCTGCAGGCGCTGATCTTCGACTCGTTCTATGACAATTACCGCGGCGCGATCTGCTATGTGCGCATTGTCTCCGGCAGCGTCCGTCCCGGCATGCGCATCCGCATGATGAACACCGGCGCGCGCTTTGACGTGGTGGAGGTCGGCGTGCGCAGCCCGGGCTATGTTCCGCTCAAGGAGCTGCGCGCGGGCGACGTCGGCTATATCGCCGCGTCCATCAAGGATCTGCACGACACCCGCGTCGGCGACACCATCACCGACGATGCAAATCCCGCCGCTGAGATGCTGCCGGGCTACCGTCAGGTGAACCCGATGGTCTACTGCGGCATCTACCCGGCGGACGGCGCGGACTATGAGAGCCTGAAGGATGCGCTGGAGAAGCTCCAGCTCAACGACGCTTCCCTGACCTATGAGCCGGAGACCTCGCAGGCCCTCGGCTATGGCTTCCGCTGCGGATTCCTTGGCCTGCTGCATATGGAGATCATCTCCGAGCGTCTGGAGCGCGAGTATGATCTGGATCTGATCACCACCGCGCCGAGCGTCATCTACAAGGTCTTCAAGCTCGACGGCACGATGATCGAGGTCGACAACCCGTCCAACCTCCCCGCCGTCGCGGACATCGAGCATATGGAGGAGCCGATTGTCAAGACCGCCATCCATACGCCGCAGGAGTATGTCGGCGCGCTGATGGAGGTCTGCCAGAACAAGCGCGGCGTCTTCAAGGATATGGTCTATGAGGGCAGCCGCGTCTGCCTGCATTACCAGATGCCGCTCTCCGAGATCATCTATGACTTCTTCGACCAGATCAAGAGCCGCAGCCGCGGCTACGCCAGCTATGATTATGAGCTGGACGGCTACGCCGAGAGCGATCTGGTCAAGCTGGATATGCTCCTCAACGGCGAGATGTGCGACGCGCTGTCCATGATCGTGCACCGCGAGCGCGCCTATGCGCGCGGCCGCTCCATCGCCGAGAAGCTCAAGGACGTCATCCCGCGTCAGCAGTTTGAGATCCCGATTCAGGCGGCGATCGGCGGCAAGGTCATCGCCCGCGAGACGGTCAAGGCTATGCGCAAGGACGTTCTGGCCAAGTGCTACGGCGGCGACATCACCCGTAAGAAGAAGCTGCTTGAAAAGCAGAAGGAAGGCAAGAAGCGCATGCGCCAGCTCGGCAGCGTGCAGGTGCCGTCCGAGGCGTTCACCGCTGTGCTTAAAATGGACGAGTAAACTCCTTCATACAACCGCGAAGCGAAGAAGGGAGTCTGAGGG
>JAGBAV010000078.1 GCA_017938795.1 Clostridia bacterium | reverse complement strand
GGGCAGCTTGGCGCCGCAGGGCATCCACGGGGCCAGCATGGCGGTGGCTTTACGCTCCCGCTCGTTGCGGATGGTACGGCAGGCCATCACGCCGGGGATGGCGCAACCGGTGCCGATCACGAAAGGAATGACGGACTTGCCGCTCAGGCCGACCTTCTTGAAGATCGGATCGAGCACGACGGACACGCGGGCCATGTAGCCGCAGTCCTCCAGCAGGGCGATCAGGAAGTACATAACCATGACCAGGGGCAGGAAGCCAACCACGGCGCCCACGCCGCCGATGATGCCGTCCACCAGCAGAGCCTGCAGCAGCGGATGGGCATTTTCAACCAGTCCGGCGACCCAGCCCTGGAAGGTCTCAATCCAGCCGACCAGCGTGTCCGCAAGGAACGGGCCGAAAGTGGACTGGGAAATGTCGAACACGAGGAACATGACCACGGCGAAGATCAGGATGCCCGCGACCTTGTTGGTCAGAACGGCGTCGATCTTGTCCTGGTAGTTCTTGTCCCTGGTGAAAACCTTGCGGGTTTCGACCCTGGAGACGATCTTATTGACGAACGCAAAGCGCTTGCGGTCCGCCTCCACGACAGCTTCCTTGCTCGTCAGGTCGATATCGCCCTGGGAATACGGCGCCTTCTGGGTCTTGCCCTTGAGGGAAGCGGCGACCTTCACGACCTCGGCGAGGCCCTTGTCGCTATTGACAGTGGAGATGGTCTCCACGACCGGGCAGCCCAGCGCGCCGGAGAGCGCAGCGGCATCGATCTTGGTTTCCTTCTTCTGGTTCACGTCGCTCTTGTTGAGCGCCACGACGACCGGCACGCCCAGTTCCAGCAGCTGCGTGGTGAAGAACAGGCTGCGGGACAGGTTGGTCGCGTCCACGATGTTGATGATCGCATCCGGCTTCTCGTTCTTCACGTAGCTGCTGGTGATGCTCTCCTCGGACGTGAACGGGGACATCGAATACGCGCCGGGAAGGTCGACGGCGATCAGCTCCGCGGAGCCGGTGCAGTAGTTCTTCCTGATCGGAAATTCCTTCTTCTCGACGGTGACGCCGGCCCAGTTGCCGACGCGCTCGTTCCTGCCGGTAAGCGCGTTGTACATCGTCGTCTTACCGCTGTTGGGGTTACCTGCCAGAGCAATTCTCATAAAGGGCCTCCTCCTCATATCTGCCTTGCGGCATGATGCACAATTCTGTTAGTGCAATCTAACAATAGGGTATGCGAATGCCCGCATCCCGCGGGCCGGGTCAGGGTCAGATCGCGATCGCCTCGGCAAGCTGGTTGTCGATGGTGTAGCGCCCGTCCTTGATGGACACAACGCAGCCGCCGCGGATTCTGGATACGACGGTGATCGGCTCGCCGCTGTAGCAGCCGAGCGAGAACAGGAACGCGTCCAGCTCCTCGTCGTCCGTCACGATCTCGCGAACGATGTATTCCTTGCCTTCCTGCGCGTTGAGCAGCGTCATGGTGCATCCCCCTGAAAACATTGGTTTGTATCAGCTAACGCAAGAATATTAGCACAGTCTAACAGCCATGTCAAGCAGTTAGATGGAAATAACAGGGGAATTTTTGCGGAATTGGGTGTTGTGAGATGACGGATTCTATGTTAAACTGGAAAGACTATGGGGATGAAGACCCCGCTTCATCCTGTCAGGAGGCGATAGCATGGCCGTATCGGAAGCCATTGAGAATTATCTGGAAACCATCTACATCCTCTCTAAGCAGCAGAATGAGGTGCATGCCGTCGACATCTGCGGCTATCTGTCCTATTCCCGCCCCACGGTGTCCATCGTGCTGGGCAAGCTGCGGGAGGCCGGCCTCGTCACCGTCAACGAGGACAACCACATCTTCCTCACGCAGGAGGGCCGCGCCATTGCCGAGCACATGTTCGAGCGGCACGAGCTGCTCACCACGCTGCTCGTCTCCCTCGGCGTCAGCCCGGAGACCGCACAGCGCGACGCCTGCAAGATCGAGCATGACCTGAGCGAGGAGACCATCGAGGCGCTCAAGGCGCATCTGGCGAAGTTCGGGCATATGAAAGCATAACATGAAAGGAACCGGCAGCATATGCTCCGGTTCCTTTGTTATGCACAGGGATGGGCGGCGCGCCCTCAGCGCAGCAGCCCCCCATGGAAGAAGCATTCATACACCCGCTCCTCCCGCCAGAGGATCTCCTCATAGCCCTGAAACCATTCAAAGCTGCCGCTCGCCTTCGCGCGGTAGAGATACTCCCCGTCGCGGTAGATTTCCGGCCCGCGGTATGGCATGCTGCGGTCTGCATGGCGCAGCGCCTCCTTGAGGAAATGGCCGCTGAACGGCCCGCCCAGCACGCGGCCCGCATAGTTCATCGCATACACGGCGCGCCCGTCCCGCCAGATGGCCTCCTCCCCGGCGAAGCGCTCGCCGCCGACATAGGTATCGATGTACAGATACGGCCCGCGCGCATAGCGGTAATCATGCGAGGCCGGGCGCGAGGGCTCCGCCTCGTTGAGCTGCGCGGCATAGGTGTTTGCGCCCGCCTCCAGCCGGAAGGCGATCAGCGCCTCCAGATCCTCATCCTGCGCCGGCACAGGGCTCGCCGCGCATTCCTGATCGCGCACGAGGTAATCCACCGTCACGTTCATCAGATTGCTGAGCGCAATCAGGTTTGCGATATCGGGATAGGCCTGCCCCGCCTCCCATTTGGCCACGGCCTGCCGGGATACATGCAGCCGCTCCGCCAGCGCCTCCTGCGTCATGCCCCTGCTCCTGCGCAGGAGCAGCAGCCTCTCCGGGAAGATCATCTCCCTCACCTCCGTCCTGATCATAGCATAAAGCCGCCCCCTTCGCCAGAAAGGGGCGGCTGCGTTTTTGCCGCCGTTGGTTGCGCCGTTACAGGAGCTTTTCCCTCGCACGCAGCCACGCGATCGAATCGCGCAGGGACGCGATTGTCTTCACCTCGACCACCACGCTGCAGCCATGCGCCTTCGCCAGCGCCAGCTGCGCGGGGATATCCATTTCGCCCTCGCCGAGGGAGAGATGATCCCTCTGCCCCATGGCATCGTGCAGGTGCATATGGCAGAGCCTTTCCCCGCGCTCCAGAATAAACGCCTCATCCTGCCTGCGCTGCACATGGTTATGCCCCACGTCAAGCGTCAGCCCGAACGCCGGGGACTGCAGCAGCAGGTCAATCGCCTCCCGCTGGAAACCGAGGTAGCCGTTGTAGTTCTCCAGACAGATCCGGACGTCGTCCCCGCCGATCGCCTCCGTGCAGGCGTCGCGGAAGCGGCGGATGCCGTCCATATAGATCTCCCTGTATGCGTCAAAGAGATACACCTTCCGGTCCGGGAGGGTGAAATGCACGCCCCGGGACAGATGCATGTTGAGCGTCGGGATCCCCGCCGTGCGCGCGAGGAGGATTGTCTGCAGGACGCTGCGCGTATAGGCCTGCGCCACGTCCTTATTGAAGTCGCAAGCGTTGAGGTTTTCGTCGATATGCATCGTGTATCCGACCCCATAGCGCCGCGCAACGGCGCACAGCGCGGCGGGGTCAATCGTCTGCGGCTGGTACTGCGGCATGTTCATGTTGATCTCGATGAAATCAAGCCCCAGCTCCTTGCATAGCTGCGCACAGACGCGCAGCGACGGCGCCTCAATCAGCGTCGGCATGCCCAGCTTCAGTGTGCTCTGCGCCATGTCTTATCCCTCCTGCATGTCGCCGACGACCCGGTGCAGAATCTCCAGATACTGCCTGCCCAGCTTCGTCGGGCGGTAATCCCTGTGCGTGACGACCCCGATGCGGATGACCTCATCCACCTGCAGCGGGATGGAGATGATATCCTCGCCGCGCAGATAGGACGGGCAGATGCCCGAGGAGATTGTGTAGCCGTCCGTGCCGACCATCAGGTCGATGATGGTGCCCTTGTCGGTGACCTTGATGCTCTTGTCGTGGTTGAGCGTGGAGAGGATCTCCTCCGAGAAATAAAAGGCGTTCTGGTCGCCCTGCTCATAGGTCAGGCAGGGCAGCGGCTCCAGATCCGCGAGCGTGACGCTCGTGCGCCCGGCGAGCGGATTGTTGCGCCCGACGAAGATATGCGGCTTCGCTGCAAACAGCTCGGAGAAAACCAGATTCGCCTCGCGCAGCATTTTGGAGATCACCGCCTCGTTGAAGCTGCACAGGTAGATCACGCCCATCTCGCTGCGCAGCGTGCGCACATCGTTGATGGTGTCGTACGTCTTGCCCTCGCGCAGGATGAACTCATACGCCTCGCCCTCCTGCGCGCGCACAAGCTCGATGAATGCGCTGGACGTGAAGGAGTAGTGCTGCGTGGAGACGGAGAAGCGCTGCCTGACCGCCTGCCGCGTGATGTATTTATCCTCCATCAGCGCCGCCTGCTGCACGACCTGCCGCGCATGGCCGAGGAACTCCGCGCCCTCGGGCGTGATGAGGATGCCGCGGCTGTTGCGCAGGAAGATCTTGGTCGCGGTCTCCGTCTCCAGCTCGTGGATGGCGGCGGAAAGGCTGGGCTGGGAGATGAAGAGCGATTTGGCCGCCTCGGTGATGGATCCCTTCTCGGCGACCTCGATGACATATTTCAGCTGCTGGAGCGTCATGGCGTTGTTTCCTTTCGCGCCGTCGCCGGCGCCCTTGATGAATATCCCTTATTCTACTACAAAACCACCCATATAGCAACCTATATTATAGCTTTTCCCTATGGCTGGGCATACTTTATCCGTGTTTGCCTATATGCTGTTCCTGGGCTATAATCATACTCGTCACCGGCAAGACCCCAACAGCCGGGGCGCAAAAGCAGAAAGGAGCCACAGCCGTGTCTCTCATCGAACTGAGGAACCTGACCAAGACCTTCAAGGGCAAGACGCAGACCGTCGAAGCCCTCCGCAATATCAACCTGAACATCGAGCAGGGCGACATCTACGGCATCATCGGCATGTCCGGCGCAGGCAAATCGACGCTCGTGCGGTGCATCAATTTCCTTGAGCAGCCGACCTCCGGCAGCGTCGTCATCGACGGCAAGGATCTCGCCTCCCTCGCCCCGAAGGAGCTGCGCCAGCTCAGGCAGCAGGTCTCCATGATCTTTCAGCACTTCAACCTCCTGCAGCAGCGCAACGTCCGCGGGAACATCGCCTTCGCGATGGAGATCGCCGGCATGAAGAAGGCCGACATCGACAAGCGCATCGACGAGCTGCTGGAGATCGTCGGCCTCGCCGACAGGCAGCACAACTACCCCAGCCAGCTCAGCGGCGGCCAGCAGCAGCGCGTCGCCATCGCAAGGGCGCTGGCCACCAACCCGAAGATCATCCTCTGCGACGAGGCCACCTCGGCGCTGGACCCGACCACCACCACCTCCATCCTCAATCTCCTGCAGGAGATCAACAGGAAGCTGGGCATCACCATCGTGATCATCACGCATGAGATGAGCGTGGTGGAGAGCATCTGCACCCACGTCGCCATCATCGACGACGGCGTCCTCGCGGAGAGCGGCACGGTCGAGCAGATCTTCTCCCAGCCAAAGACGGCCGTGGCGAGGAAGCTCATCTTCCGCAAGAGCGGCGCGGACAACAGCCTCATCGGCGAGCGCATGATCCGCATCGTCTTCGAGGGCAGCTCCTCCAGCGAGCCGGTCATCTCCGACCTGGTCACGCAGTGCCACGTATCGGTCAGCATTTTCCACGCGGATATCCGCAACGTAAGCGGTAAGGTATTCGGCCAGATGATCCTGCAGCTGCCGGAGGATAAGCTCCAGCAGGAGAAGGTCATCTACTATCTGCAGAGCAGGAATCTGCGCGTCGAGGAGGTGACCGGGAATGTCCATTGAAAGAATGGTCCCGTTGATGCTTGAGGGCATCCGCGACACGCTGTACATGACCACAGTCTCCACGCTCTTCGCGTATCTGCTGGGCATGCCGCTGGCGATCCTGCTGGTGCTCACCTCGCCCAAGGGCCTGACGCCCAAACCTCTCGTCTACAGGGTCATGGACGCGCTGGTCAACGTCTTCCGCTCCATCCCCTTCCTGATCCTCATGATCCTCGTCATCCCGCTCACGCGGCTCATCGCCGGCAAGTCCTATGGCTCCACGGCGACGATCGTCCCGCTGGTCATCGCAGCCGCGCCGTATGTGGCCCGCATGATCGAGAGCTCCCTGCTCGAGGTTGACCCCGGCGTCATCGAAGCGGCCCAGTCCATGGGCGCGTCGGTCCCGGCGATCATCTTCAAGGTGCTCATCCCCGAGGCAAAGACCTCGCTGATCGTGGGCGCGACGATCTCCTCCGGCACGATCCTCGGTTACAGCGCCATGTCCGGCGCCATCGGCGGCGGCGGCCTGGGCCAGATCGCCATCACCTACGGCTACAACCGCTACCAGACGGACGTGCTGATCATCACCGTTGTCCTGCTCATCGTGCTCATGCAGATCTTCCAGATCGTGGGCATGTACATCTCCCGCAAGACCGACAAGCGCATCCGCGAATGACGGACGCCTCCCCACAACCAAGTATTCAATAAAAGGAGATATCATTATGAAGAAGCTCATCACCGCCGTTCTCGCCCTCGTTCTGATCGCCGCTGTGTCCTGCGCCAGCGCTGCCGCCCTCACCATCGGCGCCACCTCCACCCCGCATGCCGAGGTTCTCGAAGCCGCAAAGCCGCTGCTCGCCGAGAAGGGCATCGAGATTGAGATCGTCGTCTATACCGACTATGTCCAGCCGAACCTCGCGCTCGATTCCGGCGACCTCGACGCGAACTACTTCCAGCACATCCCGTACCTCGAGGACTTCTGCAAGCAGAACGGCACCAAGCTCGTCTCCGCGGGTGCCGTCCACTATGAGCCGATGGGCATCTACGCCGGCAAGTCTTCCGACCTGACCGCCATCCCCGAGGGCGCTGCCATCGCCGTCCCGAACGACACCACCAACGAAGCCCGCGCCCTCCGTCTCCTGCAGGCTCAGGGCATCATCACCCTGTACGACGACGTCGAGAACCCGACCAAGCTGGACGTGAAGGAGAACCCCTACAAGGTCGAGCTCATCGAGAGCGCTGCCGAGCAGATCCCGCACCAGCTGGCCGACGTTGACTTCGCCGTCATCAACTCCAACTACGCGCTGCAGGCCGGCGCCGACGTCGTGGGCACCGCCATCGCCGTGGAAGGCACCGATGTCTCCTACCCGAACATCATCGCCATCCGCGAGGGCGACGACCGCGCCGAGCTGAAGACCCTCGTCGAGGTCCTGCAGAGCGACGCCATCGTCACCTGGATTCAGGAGACCTACGGCACCGCCGTCGTCCCGACCAAGTGAGCAAAACCAATCATCCAGCAAGACAAAACAGGGGCGCAGCCGCACAGGCTGCGCCCCTTCTTCATGCCGTTTCGCTCATGTCATTTGCCGCAGTACGCCGCAATCGCATCCGCCATGAACTGCGCCGTACCCTCGCCGTGCGCGTCGATGTTCTGACGGAACCGCTCATCGGCAGCGTACATCTGCCCAAGCCCCGCGAGGAGCTCGTCCGTGCAGGTATAGAAGTTTGCCGAGAGGTACGCCTGCCACTGCGCAACCAGCGCCTGCGCCGCGCTGCCCGCCGGGCTCTCGCCGCGCAAAGCGGCGAACTGCGCCATCAGCGCATTCATCCCTTCCTCCACATCGTTCCATTTCGCCTTGTCGTAGCCTGCCGTCTTCTTCTCGTGCTCGGCGTAGGCCTGCGTGCCGCCCCAGCGGCTGCGCGCCTCCTGCGCGTATTCCTTCTTCATCGCATCCATCTCCTTCGTATCAAACTGTGTGAAGCTCATATCCCGCTCGCCGCGCAGCGTGCGCTCCAGCAGATCAATGAGCCCGTCAAGGCGCTCGCGCTTTCTGCACATCATCTCGTGCTGCCTTAGCAGCGCCTCCCGCCTGTCATACCCGGGATCGGACAGGATCAGCCGGATATCGCCCAGCGCGAACCCCAGCTCCCGGTAGAACAGGATCTCCTGCAGCCGCTCCATCGCCGCATCGTCATACAGGCGATAGCCCGCCTGCGTCGTGCGCCCCGGCGGCAGCAGCCCGATCTGGTCATAGTAATGCAGCGTGCGTACGCTCACGCCTGCCAGCTCTGCCGCCTCGTGGATCTTCAGCTCCATGTCCTGCCCCCCCTTCACTGTGTGCTGTCATTATATGCCCTGACGCAGCGTCAGGGTCAATAGCTTCTGCGCATTTTCTTTTCATTTGTGCATAGAAAACGCGGGACGGAATCACGCCGCCCCGCGCTTTTGGGTTTCATTCACTTCAGCAAGAAGCATCCTGCGGCCAGCGCCGCCATGCTCAGCAGCGCACCCAGCGGAACGCAGACCCGGAAAGCGAGATGCTTCGTCTTATGCCGAAAGACCCGCATGCCCGCCAGCGCGCCCACGCCGCCCAGCAGCCATGCCGACAGCAGCAGCGTGCGCTCTGTGATGCGCCACTGCCCCTTCCTCGCTCGGCGCTTATCCGCGCCGTAGAGGAGGAAGGCCACCGCGTTGATCACCAGCCAGAGGGCGAGGAACGCCGCCCTCATGCCTGCGTCTCCTCCGCGCCGTCAGCATCCGCGTCATCCGTGACGGTGTAGTCCGTCGTCGGCGCAGCCTCCTCCGGGGAGGGCAGCTGGTTGGGCGCAAGCACCGCCATGAACTCGATGCCGGTGATGGTTTCCTTCTCCAGCAGGATCTTCGCCAGCTCGTGCAGCTTCTCCTTGTTCGCCTCGAGAATCTGCATGGAGCGCTCGTAGCACTGGGCGATGATCTGCTTGACCTCCACGTCGATGCGCGCCGCCGTCTGGTCGGAGCAGACAAGGTTCGCGTCGCCGGAGATGTACTGGCCGCTCTGCGTCTCCAGCGCCATCATGCCGAAGGTCTCGCTCATGCCGAGGCGGGTGATCATCGCGCGGGCGAGCTTGGTCGCCTGCTCGATGTCGTTGCTCGCGCCGCTGGTGATGCGCCCGAAGACGAGCGCCTCCGCCGCGCGGCCGCCGCAGTAGGTGGTGATCTTGTCAAGGATCTGCTCGCGGCTCATCAGCAGGCGATCCTCTTCGTCCACCTGCATCGTGTAGCCCAGCGCGCCGGATGTGCGCGGGATGATCGTGATCTTCTGCACGGGCGCGGCGTTCTCCAGCTTCGCCGCGACGAGCGCATGGCCGATCTCATGGTAGGAGACCGTCAGCTTATCGCGCTGGGAGATCACGGCGTTCTTGCGCTGGTAGCCGGCGATGACCGTCTCGATCGCCTCCTCGAGGTCGCGCTGGCTGACGGCCTTGCGGCCCGCCTTGACGGCGGCAATCGCGCCCTCGTTGATGATATTCGCCAGCTCCGCGCCGGAGCAGCCGCTCGTCGCGCGGGCGATCTGCGTGTAGTCGATGTTCGCCTCGGTCTTGACCTCGCGGGCATGCACGCGCAGGATCGCCTCGCGGCCCGCCAGATCCGGCAGATTCACCGGGATGCGGCGGTCAAAGCGGCCCGGGCGCAGCAGCGCCTTATCCAGAATCTCCGGGCGGTTCGTCGCGGCGAGGATGACCACACCCTTGCCCGCGTCAAAGCCGTCCATTTCGGTCAGCAGCTGGTTGAGCGTCTGTTCGCGTTCGTCGTTGCCGCCCATGCCATGCGCATCGCGCTTCTTGCCGATGGCGTCGATCTCGTCG
>JAGBAV010000077.1 GCA_017938795.1 Clostridia bacterium | reverse complement strand
GGCTGTAGGTGCTGTCGTAGCGAAAATTTTGGGACATACTACCGAGGTAGAAAAATAATACAGACTTATGATATAGAAAGAGCCAGTAACGATACTGACTCTTTTTATCATCCATTCTATTCACTGTAAAATTCAAGTTTGTCGCATTCATTCTATCACGATAACAAACAAACCGCAAGCCAGTCAAGGCTTGCGGTTTCGCTATTTGCCTGCTGCAATATGATGGAGAGCTTCATCTCTTCATCGCGCTTCCTTCCGGGGCACGCATAAGCTTGCCGTTATTCTGCGTTCTTGCCGAAGAGATCGGAAACCTCCGTGATGGAGATGAACGCATGCTTGTCCGCGTTATGCACGATGCCGCGCATCTTCGCAATCTGGAAGCGGTTGACGACGAAGTAGACGATCGTCTTGGGCTCGTTAGAGTAGTAGCCGTGCGCCTGCATGAGGGTGATGCCGGTCTGGAAGGCGGCGGAGAGATCACGGCAGATTTCCTCCGGATGGGAGGTGACGATCATCGCGGCCTTGGTCTTGTCAAGGCCCTCGACGATGAAGTCGACTGCCTTGATGCCGACCATGTAGGTGAGGATGGAATACAGCGGGAGCGTCCAGCTGCCCACGAGCGCACCGGCGAGCACGTAGAGCACAGCATTGTACGCCATGACGAATGTGCCGACCGTGATGCCCATCCCCCGGGCGAAGATCACGGCGAGAACCTCGATGCCGTCGATCGCGCCGCCGAAGCGGATGGTCATACCGCTGCCGACGCCGGAAATCATGCCGCCGAAGATCGCGCAAAGGAGCAGATCGCTTCCGGCGATGGGGGAGGCGGGCTCGCCGCTGAGCATGCCGGTGAAGACCAGAGAGGCGAGGGAATACACCGTGACGGCGTAGATGGAGCAGATGGTAAAGGAGAGCCCCTGCCGCCTGAGCCCATAGAGGAAGAGAGGAATATTGAGCGCAAGCAGAAAGATAGAAATCGGCATGCCCGTCAGCTGAGAAAGGAGCATGGATGTGCCGGAGAATCCGCTGTCATACAGCGAGACAGGGGAAAGAAAGAGGATGACGCCGAAGGCATTGACAATGCCGGCGAGGGTAAGAAGCAGGAGCGAGAGCGGATCGACGCTGTTTCGGAGCTTCCTGAACAGGATACGCAGGGTTGAAGGATTCTTGGCCATGATGCATACCTCAGTTTACTTGATTTCAACCCCATCATACCATATCATGAACGGCATTGTCGTTAAGAAACTGTTAAGGGAAGGCGGGGTCATACGTGCATGGCATAAAGAAAAGCCCGGCACGAGGCCGGGCGGGGAATGACGGAATCAGCCGAGGGGACGAACGAGAACGACTTCGTAGAACATCGCGCCTTCGCGGCCGGAGGTGTTGAGCGTCTTGACGAGTTCTTCATCCTCGACGACCTCAAACCACATGCGCGCGCCTGCGACCGGGTAGGGCTTGGTGCCTTCTTCGCCGGAGGGATTGGCGGCATAGACGGCCATGCCCTTGCCGGTGGCGGCGAGGTTGGCCTTGGACTGATTCTCCGCGAGGCCGAGCTGCAGATAGTACTTATCCTCATGCTTGACCATGGAATAGATGAAGAACGCGGAGTTGGCGGTGCCGTCCGGGTTGGCGGTGGTGATGATGTAGGTGCCGGAGAAGGAGTTGAGGGCGTTCATCAGATCGTCGCCGGTGAGGGCGGTCGCCGCATAGAAATCAGCGACAGAGGCGGAGGAGATGGCGTCCTCGGCCATCGCGGGAACGGCCAGCAGGGCGAGCAGCAGCGCGCAGACAGAGAGAATCCTGAACAGGTGCTTCATGATGGAGATCCATCCTTTCATAATAGGATGACCGTATTATATCATGAGACGTGCATCCTATCAACAGGAGAATCAGAAACGAAGCAGCCTGCGGAAACGCATGCGGCGCGGCGCCTGCGCGATATAGGCGAGCATATCGCGGACGGTATGCTCGCTGTCCCTGGCAAGGCGCGGCGTCAGCAGTAGCGCAAGCGCAAGGCGCAGCACGACAGAGAGCAGGATCAGCGCCTGATAGCGATCAAAGGAGCCGGTGAAGAGGTTCGCGCTGTGCCATGCTTCCAGCAGCGCGCCGCCGGCCAGAGAGCCAAGCGTCGCGCCGAGCATGGCGGTGACACAGGAGAAGACGGCGATGTGCATCGGGCGGGAATGATCCGGAGAGCAGGAGAGCTGCATGTTGCTGGCGGTCAGGTTGCTGCCGCACCAGAACATCGCGCCGATCGTGTTATGCAGGAGTGTCGGCCAGACGTTGCCGGGAGAGGAGAGCAGATAGAACAGCGGCGTCAGCGACGCGCCCGCACAGGCGACGCACATGACGTTGCGGCAGCCGAAGCGGTCGATCATCTTGCCCCACTTGGGCATAACAAACATGGAGACAATACCGGCGGCGATGGTGGAGAAGAGCATGATCTGCAGGAACGTCAGCCCCATCTCATTCATCGAGTAGGGCGTCAGATAAACGCCGGACATATTGGCCGTGAAGCTCCACGCTGTCCAGAGGATGACAAGGCTCATAAACGGCTTGTTGGAGAAGACCTCCTTGACTGCGCGGACCATGCTCTGTTTTTGCGGCGGGGCGGAATAGACCTCCTCGCAGAAGCCGAAGCAGATCATATCGATCATGCCGGCTGCGCCGCCGATCAGGAAGATGATGATGTAGCGCGTCTCAACCGGCAGCGTATCCAGCAGGAGCGCCGTCAGCAGGCCGCAGGATACGTTCGCCGCAGCGAGGAAGGATTCGCGGATGGACATCCAGCGCCCGCGCATGCGGATGGGCGCCAGATCGGACAGCCACGGAAACCAGCAGACGTTGATCACCGCGCCCATGCAGGAGGACACGCCCAGCAGGAAGATGAGCATGTAGAGCAGCGTGAGCTGAGAACTCATGGGGAAGATGATCGGGATCAGGCCGAAGAGCAGCCAAAGGAAGCGGGAAAACAGACCGAGCGTAAGCATGTAGCGCTTGCGCTTATGCGTCCTGTTGACCAGCACAGAGAAGGGGATCTGCAGCAGCGCGGCAACCTGCGGGATCGCAGAGAGGATGCCGAAGTGGATATCGCCTGCGCCAAGCTCCGTTGCAAGGCCGATCATGGCGGTGGTGCCGCCGCCGCAGATGATCCCCCAGATGGTACCAAAGATGTTGCCAAGGAGGATGAGATTCAGGCTGCGGCGGATTTTGTCAGGCAGCCGTGCCTCCTCATACAGAAGGCGGATGGGATTATAGCGAATGATGTTGTGTAGCCGCTTTTTCAATAATCTCATAAGAGTCGCTTTCCGGCGTATACGCCATTGATAATGAGCATGCGGATTATAGCACAGCGCATGGAGAAATGCTACAGAAAATGAAGGAATTGTGATTGTGAAAATTCAAAATGCGCACAAGCCGCCAGACGGGCAGCCGGCGCCGCAGCGGCAGGGAGGAAGAGCAGATGCCTTGACAGAAAACAGATCATGATTTAAGATGTTAGAAAGTACTAACTTTTGTTGACCTGAAAGGTTAGCGATGAGGAGGAATGGGGATGATCTTCTTTGCAGAGAGCGTCGCACTGTGTGTCCTGTTCACGGCGATGGTCAGGCTGGCGATGTGGAAACGGCAGACGGCGTTTGCCAACGATTATCCGCCGGTTGTGACAGACAGGCTGCGTGCCATGGGTCTCCTTGCCCAAAGGCCTCCGGCGAGGAAGGCGGATCTTGCCCGCAAGGCAGCCGCCATGGTCGTCTTTTCGCTGCTGTTTGCGCTGCTCCTGCGGCAGGCGAATGGTATTGATGCATTCATGCCCGGCGTGCTGACGTCCTATGCGCTGTGGCTGGTGGTGGATTGGTATGATTTTGCTGTGGTGGATGTGCTGCTTGCGCCGCTTGACAGATTCTATCGGGCGTCCGGTGTCAGCGCGTTTGATCCGCAGGCTGTGAGGTTCCATTTTATGCACAGTCTGCTCGGCATGGCGCTGGGGATTCCTTTTGCGCTGATGACCGGCCTGCTGATCCTGCTCATATAGAGAGGAGAGGGGAAGGTTCATTCATTCACAGTATGCATGCTGTGGAAGAATGGGCTTTTTGCAGCCGATGCAAAAAGGCAACAAAAAAACCAGCCCGAATATCGGACTGGCACGTGGTGCACCATCAGGGACTCGAACCCGGGACACCCTGATTAAGAGTCAGGTGCTCTACCAACTGAGCTAATGGTGCATGTCGTTTGAGGCGCTCGCCTCTCAACGGAAAA
Source organism: Clostridia bacterium (assembly GCA_017938795.1). Classification (GTDB taxonomy): domain Bacteria; phylum Bacillota; class Clostridia; order Christensenellales; family Aristaeellaceae; genus Ventricola. Next base: position 3,165 of record JAGBAV010000077.1, on the reverse strand, counting down.
TAGTATATCACAGAGGCGCGGAAAATGCAAGCACTTTTTTTCGAAAAAAACAAGTTTTTGCAAAAAACCGGGAATCATGGAAAAAGCCGCCCGGCGAATGGCCGGGCGGCGTGATGATCATGCCTTTGCGGGGAGATCGGCAAGCAGCTGCGCGGCAACCTTGCCGGGATAGAGATCCGGGGCGAGCTTGACGATCTGGTTGAGGATGCTCTCTGCCTCGCGTCTGTTATTGGCGGCGAGATCGATGCGGGCAACCCACAGGGAAGTGGTGACGCGGTGGAGCTGCTGATTGCTGCGCTGCACCTGCGCCTTAAGCGCCTCGATATCGGCCTTGCCCGTGGTCAGGAAGGCGTAGCACTGCTCGTTGAGCTCGGTGGAGAAAGCCATGCGCTTCTTCTCCGGCTTGCCCTGCTGCATGGATTCGAGCTTGGCGCGGATGGCAAGCAGCTCGTCAAGATGCTTCTTGGCGGTCTCCACGTCGTTCTCCTGCTCGGCGCAGTAGCACAGGTTGCTTGCGACGGCAAAGCGGGTGAGCAGCTCATCCTCCGGCTTCTTGCCGGGGGCGGGCTTGATGGAGGAGAGAATCGCACGGGCGTCGTCAAAGCGGCCCAGCGCGCAGTAGGCATTGGACATGTGCAGACGGACCATCAGATAGACGTTCGGATCCTTGACCTTGGCGTCCAGCAGCGGCGCATACAGGCGCAGGAAAGTCTCTGCATCCAGCTGATTATAGAGAATGCCGATCATTTGGTTATGCTTGGAGACGGCGCGGGTATACTGAGAGAACAGGATGGCAGCTGCGCCGAGCACGCCCAGCAGGAGGATGGCGATGGGATGCACGCCGGGGAAGATGAGGATGAAGGCGGCGACCATGCCCAGAAGGATGGCGCAGCTGAGCAGCATTTGATTTTTCTGCTTGGGGAAAAGATGGATCATATCGACAGCTCCTTGGTTGTATTCATGCGCTGCGCAGGACGCTGCACAGCCTACAGTATACCGTTTCAGCCGCAGAAATGCAATTCATTTTCGCGGTGTGAAGCGCGGAATCTTTGCGGATCCGGCATTTCGCAGAGCCGGCTGATGGGGGAAGGGACTGTCAGGGAGAAACATCGGAAATAACCAGATAATTTTTGGTTTCCTGCGGCCTGGCATTGTCATGAATTCTGCTTTTATGATATAATCAGGCTACAAAAGTCTGCCGCTTGGATGAAGCGGGGGAAGAATAACCAAGACTCAATAGGAGGAATAGCTATGCCTATGCAGATGGGTTTCCGTTGGTATGGCGAGGGCAACGATAAGATCAGCCTGGCCGATATCAAGCAGATCCCCGGCGTGACCAGCATCGTCTGGGCGCTCCACAGCAAGATGCCCGGCGAGATCTGGTCCGTTGAAGAGATCGCCGAGGTGCAGAAGCAGCTCGAGCCGTACGGCTTCAATATGGACGTTGTCGAGTCTGTGAACGTGCACGACGATATAAAGATCGGCCTGCCTACGCGCGACCAGTACATCGAGAACTATAAGCAGACGATCCGCAACCTGAGCCAGTTCGGCGTCAAGGTGATCTGCTACAACTTCATGCCGATTTTTGACTGGACGAGGTCCAATCTCTTCCATCCGGTCGGTGACGGCTCCACCGCCCTGTTCTACGAGAAGGGTATGATTCAGGATGATTACAACGCCATGGCGAAGTACATCATGGATTTCACCGAGAAGTACAACATGACCTTCCCGGGCTGGGAGCCCGAGCGCATGGCGAAGCTGGACGAGCTGTTCAAGGCGTACGCCGATGTTGACCATGAGAAGCTCTGGGCCAACCTCAAGTACTTCCTTGAGGCGCTCATGCCCACCTGCGAGGAGTGCGGCATCAAGATGGCGATCCATATGGATGATCCGCCGTGGGATATCTTCGGCCTGCCGCGCCTGCTGATCAATGCGGAGAACATCGACCGCTTCCTGAAGATGGTCGATCATCCGTGCAACTGCCTGACCCTGTGCTCCGGCTCTCTGGGCGCGGATCCGGCGAACAACGTTGCCGAAATCGTGCGCAAGCACTGCGACCGTATCGCCTTTGCGCATATCCGCAATGTCAAGCATTTTGAGAACGGCGATTTCTCTGAGGCCAGCCACCGCGACTGTGACGGCGACACCGGCATCCTTGCGATCCTCAAGGCGTACCATGACTGCGGCTTTGAGGGCTACATCCGTCCGGACCATGGCCGTCATCTCTGGGGCGAGGGCCCCGGCACCGTCCGTCCGGGCTATGGCCTGTATGACCGCGCGCTGGGCATCATGTACATGCTGGGCGTGTGGGATATGCTGGACAAGCTCGCGGGCAAGTAACCGGTATATCCGGCGTCCGGGGCGTGTTCCTGCATCCGGGCGCCGCACCGCTTCTGCCTGAAGGATCGATGACAATAAGGAGTGTATTCCTATGAAAATGAATCAGGCTGCGCTCGCCGAGCGCGAAGCTTGGGCCAAGCTGGGCGTCAAGCTGCCCGAATACGATGTGCCGGCGATGGTCGCCCGCACGCATGAGAACCCGATCTGGGTGCATTTTGGCGCGGGCAATATCTTCCGCGGCTTCATCGCTGCCCTGCAGCAGAGGCTGCTTAACGAGGGTCTCAGCGATCGCGGCATCATCGCGGCGGATACCTTCGACTACGAGATCATCACAAAGATCTATGACGCGTTTGACAACCTGACGATGAACGTCACGCTCAACGCCGATGCGACCACCAGCCGCGAGATCATCGCCTCCGTTGCCGAGGGCCTGCGCGCCGATGCGAAGGATGCGGGGCAGATGGCCCGCTTCGCGGAGATCTTTGTCAATCCGTCCCTGCAGATGGTTTCTTTCACCATCACGGAGAAGGGCTATGCGCTGCGCAACATGGCCGGCGAGCTGATGCCGGTCGTCATCGCGGATATGAATGAGGGTCCGGACAGCGCGCGTCATGCGATGGCGATTGTCTGTGCGATGATGTTCAAGCGCTTCAACGCCGGCGCGTATCCGATCGCGCTGGTGTCCATGGATAACTGCTCCCATAACGGAGAGAAGCTTCAGAGTTCTATCGTAACCATGGCAGAAGAATGGGAGAAGAAGGGCTTTGTCGATGCAGGTTTTGTTGCATATCTGAAAGATGAGGCACAGGTTGCATTCCCGTGGTC
>JAGBAV010000076.1 GCA_017938795.1 Clostridia bacterium | reverse complement strand
TGGTGCTCGGCGCCTACCTCGCCGGCCACGAGATCGTCGGCGACTGCATGGCCGATACCGCGATGCGCTCCTACATGAGCCAGGCGCTCTTTAACGAGATCATGCCCACGCTCGACCTGCCCAAGGATGACCTCGAGGCTTTTGCCTCCGCGATCTTCGAGCGCTTCTCCAATCCCTTCAACCGCCATCTGCTGCTCTCCATCGCGCTCAACAGCCAGTCCAAGTTCCGCGCCCGCGTGCTGCCGACCATCAAGGAGTATGTCGCGCGCAAGGGCGAGCTGCCCAAGATCCTGACCTTCTCCATGGCCGCGTTCATCGCGTTCTACTGCGGCAGCAAGAAGGAGGACGGCTCCTTCGCCGGCGTGCGCGCTGCGGGCAACGAGTACCCGATCGCGGACGATCAGTTTGTGCTTGACTTCTTCGCCGGCATGACCGGCAGGCCGGCTGCGGAGATCGCCAACGCCGTGCTGACCAATGTCGATTTCTGGGGCAGCGACCTGACGGCCGAGATCCCGGGCTTCGAGGCGTCCGTGGCTGCTTCTCTTGAGGCGATCTTCACCAAGGGCGCGAAGGCTGCGATCGACGAGGTTGTGGGCTGAGCTATGAAGTATATCAGGATTACCGACCGCGACAACGTCGCGGTCGCACTCCAGCCCCTCTCTGCGGGCGAGGAGATTTTGGGCGTGACGCTCACGCAGGACGTCCCCGCGGGCCACAAGTTCGCGCTGGCGGCCATCGCGCAGGGCGAGAACGTCGTCAAGTACGCGTTCCCCATCGGTCATGCGACGGCAGATATCGCCGCGGGCGACTGGGTGCATACGCATAACGTCAAGACCAACCTTTCCGGTCTGCTGGAATACACCTATAATCCGCATCCCTGCGCTGTCGAGAAGGACCGCGAGGCGACGTTCGAGGGCTATGTCCGCGAGGACGGCCGCGTCGGCATCCGCAACGAGGTCTGGATCGTGAACACCGTCGGCTGCGTCAACGGCACGAGCAAGGCGCTCGAGCGCCTCGCGCAGCAGGCTTACGGCGACCGTGTGGACGGCGTGCACTGCTTTGTGCATCCCTACGGCTGCAGCCAGCTGGGCGAGGATCACCGAAACACGCAGAAGCTGCTGGCCTCCATGGTCCGCCATCCGAATGCCGGCGCCGTGCTGGTGCTGGGCCTCGGCTGCGAGAACAACAACGTTGCCGAGTTCAAGAAGGTGCTGGGCGACTACAACCCCGATCGCGTCAAGTTCCTGATCACTCAGGAGGTGGAGGACGAGATCGAGGCCGGCATGCAGCTGCTGGACGAGCTGACGGCGTACGCCGCGCAGTTCAGGCGGCAGACCGTCCCGGCGAGCGAGCTGATCATCGGCCTCAAGTGCGGCGGCAGCGACGGCCTCTCCGGCATCACCGCCAACCCGCTGCTGGGCGCGGCGTCCGATCTGCTTGCGCGCCACGGCGGCACCACGCTGCTGACCGAGGTGCCCGAGATGTTCGGCGCGGAGACCATCCTCATGGACCGCTGCAAGGATAAGGCGACCTTTGACAAGGCTGTTGCGCTGATCAACGACTTCAAGGCTTACTTCATCCGCTACAATCAGGTGGTGTACGAGAATCCGTCCCCGGGCAACAAGGCCGGCGGCATCACCACGCTGGAGGATAAGTCCCTTGGCTGCACGCAGAAGGGCGGCACCGCCGAGGTGCGCGACGTCCTTGCCTACTGCGAGCCCGTGAAGGAGAAGGGCCTCAACCTCGTGCAGGGCCCGGGTAACGACCTGTGCGCCATCACTGCCCTGATGGGCTCCGGCGCGCAGATGGTGCTCTTCACCACCGGCCGCGGCACGCCCGTGGGCGCGCCGATCCCGACGGTGAAGGTGGCGACGAACACCCCGCTCGCCGAGAAGAAGAAGAACTGGATCGACTTCAATGCCGGCGTGCTCGTGCAGGGCAAGACCATGGAGGAGACCTCCGAGGAGTTCTTCGCCATGCTGCTGGAGATTGCCTCCGGCAAGCAGACCCGCAGCGAGGAGCACGACTATCGCGAGATCGCCATCTTCAAGGACGGCGTGACGCTGTAACCCCAGACGCGCGCTCTGCCGCGGCGCAGGGCAGTATATAAAGGAGGATGAGTCCCATGAAACCGTTTATGGATGCTGACTTCCTGCTTGAAAATGATGTGGCCAAGAAGCTGTATCATGATTACGCGGAAGCGATGCCGATTTACGACTATCACTGCCATATCTCTCCCCGCATGATCGCGGAGAATCACCAGTTTGCCAACATCGGCGAGCTCATGCTCGGCGGCGACCACTATAAGTGGCGCGTGATGCTCTCCAACGGCGTGGACGAGAAGTACATCCGCGGCGACGCCAGCTGGTTTGAGAAGTGGATGGCCTTCGCCTCCTCCCTCAAGTATGCTATCGGCAACCCGATGTACCACTGGACCCATCTGGAGCTGCAGCGCGTGTTCGGCATCACCGAGATCCTGAGCGAGAAGACCGCCGAGGATATCTGGAATCGTGCCAACGCCCTGCTGGCGACCGAGGAATACCGCTGCCGCGGCCTGATCGAGAAGTTCGGCGTGAAGCTCATCTGCACAACCGACGATCCGATCGACAATCTGGAGTACCAGATCGCGCTGGCGAAGGAAGATACCTCCTTCAAGGTCTACCCGGCGTGGCGCCCGGACAAGGTCATCAACATCGACCGTGCCGGTTTCGTCGACTACATGAACATCCTCTCCCGCGTGTCCGGCGTCCGCATCCTGAATGTCGATGCGATGATGCAGGCGCTGGAGAACCGCCTTGATTACTTCCACGCCGCCGGTGCGCGCCTGTCCGACCATGCGCTGGACACCGTGCCCTACGCCAAGCCCGACCCGGCCGTTGCCGGCGAGGCTTTCCGCAAGGCGATGAGCGGCGAGGAGCTGACCGTCGCCGAGGCTGACGCGTACAAGACCTATGTGCTGGTCAATCTGGCCCGCATGTACAAGGCGCGCGGCTGGGTGCAGCAGTACCACATCGGCGCGATGCGCAACAACAACCCGCGCATGTTCGCGCAGTACGGCCCGGACGTCGGCTTCGACTCCATCGACGACACCTGCATCGCGCAGAACCTGTCCCGCCTGCTGGCGGATGAGGAGCGCGAGGGCAACCTGCCTAAGACCATCCTCTACTGCCTCAACCCGAAGGATAACTACGTCATCGGCACCATGCTGGGCAACTTCCAGGGCGAGGGCATCCCGGGCAAGATCCAGTTCGGCTCCGGCTGGTGGTTCTGCGATCAGCAGTTCGGCATGATCGAGCAGATGAAGTCCCTGTCCTCTCTGGGCCTGCTGGGCCGCTTCGTGGGCATGCTGACCGACTCCCGCTCCTTCATCTCCTACACCCGCCACGAGTACTTCCGCCGCATCCTGTGCAACCTGATCGGCAAGTGGGTCGAGAACGGCGAGTATCCGGAGGACTACGAGGTGCTGGGCGAGATCGTCAAGGGCATCTGCTACAACAACGCCGTCGAGTACTTCGGCATGGACGTGAAGTAATCCCGGGAGGGCGCTATGCAGACCTTTACCACCCATGAAGATATGGCGTGGATTGAGCTGGGCGGCGGCACCCGCCGCAAGATCCGCTCCTATAACGGCGATATCATGCTCGTCGAGGTGAACTTCGACGACGGCGCCGTGGGCAGCGACCACAGCCATCCCCATGCGCAGATTTCCTATGTGCTTTCCGGTGAGTTCACCTACCACATCGAGGGCGTCGCCCATACGATGAAGGCCGGCGACTCCATCGTCGTGGACGGCGGCAAGGTTCACGGCTGCACCTGCCTGAAGGCGGGCACGCTGCTGGACATCTTCACCCCGATGCGCGAGGACTTTGTGAAGTGACCCTGCGGCAGCAATCCGCAGGCAATCGATATCAACAACGATACGACAAATTCAGGAGGTAATTCCCATGGACGTCATGAAGGAACTTGGTAAGATCGGTATTGTTCCGGTTATCGCGATCAACGACGCGGCTGACGCCGTGCCGATGGCGAAGGCCCTGATCGAGGGCGGCCTGCCGGCCGCTGAGGTCACCTTCCGCACTCCGTGCGCTGCTGAGGCCATCAAGGCCATGGCCGACGCTTTCCCGGAGATGATCGTTGGCGCGGGCACCGTGCTGACCTGCGAGCAGGTTGATAAGGCTGTCGCCGCCGGCGCGAAGTTCATCGTCTCCCCGGGCCTCAACCCGACCACCGTCAAGTACTGCCAGGAGATCGGCGTTCCGGTCTGCCCGGGCACTGCGAATCCGTCCGACATCGAGCTCGCCCTGTCTCTGGGCCTCAAGAGCGTCAAGTTCTTCCCGGCTGAGGCTGCCGGCGGCCTGAAGTACATCAAGTCCATCGCGGCTCCGTACGGCGACGTCACCTTCATGCCTACCGGCGGCGTGAACGAGAAGAACCTGCTGGATTACCTCTCCTTCGGCAAGATCATCTGCTGCGGCGGCACCTGGATGGTGCCGGGCGACGCCGTGAAGGCGAAGGACTGGGATAAGGTCCGCGAGCTGACCGCCTCCGCCGTG
>JAGBAV010000075.1 GCA_017938795.1 Clostridia bacterium | reverse complement strand
GCGCTGGCGCATGCCGCCGGAGCGCTGATGCGGATACTGCTTGGCCACGACCTCCGGATTCGGGATCTTGACGTCGGCCAGCATCTCGATAACCTTCTTCTTCGCCTCTTCCTTCGTCATGCCCTGATGGATGATGAACGGCTCGGCGACCTGCTTTTCGATCGTGAAGACCGGGTTCAGGCTGGTCATCGGCTCCTGGAAGATGACGGAAATATCGTTGCCGCGGATCTTCTGCATCTCCGCGATAGAGAGCTTGGTCAGGTCCTGCCCATCGAAGATGATCTCGCCGCCCTCGATGAAGCCGTTGCCGTCGAGCAGCTTGAGCATGCTCATCGCGGAGACGGACTTGCCGGAACCGGACTCGCCGACGACGCCGAGCGTCTTGCCGGCCTCGACCTTATAGGATACGCCGTTGACCGCCTTGACCAAGCCGCGCTTGGTGGTAAAGAAGGTCTTCAGGTTTTTCATTTCAAGAAGCGCCATAATACCCCTCCTTACTTAGCGGCCGATGGACTTCGGGTCGAGCGCATCGCGCAGGCCGTCGCCAATCAGGTTGATACAAATGGTACAGATACCGAAGATCGTCGCCGGGAACACCCACTGCCACCAGTACTGCTGGATGACGATGGAGTTGTTCGCACCGTTGAGCAGGTTGCCCCACGTCGGGGTCGGCAGCGGGATACCGAAGCCGAGGTAGCTCAGCGTGGACTCGGTCAGCATGCAGGTGGCAAAGTCCAGCGTCATAGAGACGATCAGCAGGGAGAATACGTTGGGCAGGATGTGGCGGAAGACGATGGTGCTCTCCTTGATGCCCATGGCCTTCGCCGCGGTGACATACTCCATCTCGCGCTGGGCCAGAATCTGGCTGCGCACGAGGCGGCAGGTCGGCACCCAGGACAGAACGCCCAGAACGACCATGATCAGGTACATCCTCTGCGTCGGGTCAAGGCGCGTGCCGATGACCGCGGAGAGGATCATCGCGAACGGGATGAACGGCAGGCCGCCGACGATCTCCGCAACGCGCATGATGAGCATATCCATCTTGCCGCCGAAGTAGCCGGCCATACCGCCCAGAATGATGCCCAGAATGGTCGCGATGATGACGGAAATCGCGCCGACGGTCATCGTGACGCGGCCGCCGTTGACGATACGGGTCAGCATATCGCGGCCAAGGCTGTCCGTGCCGAGGGTGAAGCCCTTCAGACCCCACGTATGCAGCATGCCGTTGGCGTCCAGAGCATAGTTCTGGTAATTGGAGACGAACAGCTTATTCACGCTCACGGAGGCAAGCTCCTCAGGCATATTCAGCTGCTTGTACTTGTTGTCGCCCCATGTCACGACGCTGCCATTCTCCAGCAGCGCGGTGTAGTGGTAGCGGCCGCCGTACAGCTTCGCCACGGGGGCGGCGAACTCGGGCACCTTGCCCTCGCCCTTGGCCGCATTGCCCCAGACGACAACCTTGCCGTCCTCCGTCAGCGCGGCGACGGTCTTCGCCGTGGAGGCGATGTCCACAACGCCGCCCTTCTTCTTGGCCTCGTCCGGAATGCGGGCGAAGGGGGAGTTCTTGTCCTTGTAGCCGGTGTAGGCCACGGTGCCGTCGTTCAGCAGAGCGATGTACTCATTCTCCGTCAGCGCAACCTTGGCGATCTTGCCCTCATACTTGGAGCGGATCTTGATGTCGGCCATGTTGCCGTTGCCCCAGAGGTAGAGGTTGCCGTCGGCGGTGACGATCGCGGAGAACTGGTTGCTGGCCTCCAGCTGGATGACCTCCCAGTCCTTGCCGCCCTTCTTCATAGCCTTCTCCATATCCTTGGAGAAATCGTCCTGCTTGAGGCGGGTGTTGCCCCAGACATAGACCTGACCATCCGCGCCCAGCGCGACGACGTGGTCGGTGCCGGCGGCGATCATGCTGATATCCGCCTGACGGACCTCGTCCGGCACATTGGCGATATCAATCTTGTCGGTGATGCGGGTGTGGCCCCAGATATAGAGCTCGCCATTCGCGTCGGTGCCGATGCCGTAGGTGTTGCCCGCGGCGATATCGGCTACGCCGGCGTCGAGCATCGCCTGCGGCACATCCATCATGTTATTGCTCGGCGGCAGATTCACCAGCGTAGCATCCTGCTCGGAGAGGTCGAGCACCCAGTACTTCGGGCCGACCATAACGAACACAAAGATCGCAAGGAAGACGAACAGACCGATCATCGCCAGCGGCTTATGAATGAAATTCGAAAGCATCTGCCTCATCGGGGTCTGGATCTTCTCAGCGTCCTGCGCGGAGAGCTCCGGGCGCTGGCCAAGGAACATGCGCTTGAACCAGCGGACGAGGAAGAACTCTTTCTTATTATTGCTCATGATTTCTTCCTCCTTCCTTACTTATCCACGCGCACGCGCGGGTCGACGAGGCCATAGCTGATGTCCATGATCAGCGAGCCCAGCAGCGCGACGATGGTATAGAACATCTGAATCGCCAGCACCAGCTCGAAGTCGAGGTTGTTCAGGCCCGTCCAGTAGAGGGAGCCCATGCCGTTCAGAGAGAAGGTATTCTCAATGATAACGGAGCCGGAGAAGATGCTGATGAACCAGCCGATGATCGAAGTGACGATCGGCAGCAGCGCGTTGCGCCACGCATGGGAATAGATGACGACCTTCTCCTTGAGGCCCTTGGCGCGCGCGGTGCGGATGTAGTCCATGCTCAGCGCGTCGATCATGGCGCTGCGGACGTAGCGGGTCATGCCGCCCAGAGAGGCGAAGGTCATGACGATGACCGGCAGGCAGATATGGCGGAACATATCCACGAACTCCTCCCAGTCATTGGCATAGATCGCGCCGGCGGTCTTCGTGCCGCTGATTGGGAAAATACGCCAGAACACACAGAAGAAGAACATGAAGATCAGCGCGATGATGTAGATCGGCATGGAGTAGCCGACCATCGTCACCACCTGCACGCTGGAGTCAATCTTCTTGCCCTTATGCACGGCGCAGTAGATGCCCAGCGGGATGGTGATGCCCAGCGCGGCGATGGTGGAGAAAATGTTGATGAAGATCGTGTTGCTCATCGGGGACTTGATGACCTCGATGACGTTGTTCTTGAAGAAGTTGGAGTAGCCGAAGTTGCCCTGCAGCAGGCCGTTGAAGCCTTGATCCTCCACATCCGGCCACAGACCCATCCAGCGGGCGTAGCGGATGACCAGCGGATCGTCAAGACCCATGCGCGCGCGCAGATCCTGATACATCTGCTCGTACTCGTCAGGCTTGAGGGTCTGCTTCATGCCCTCCAGCTCGGCGCGGGCCGGGTCAGAGGGAATCAGGTTATAGAGCGAGTACATCAAAAACGATACGATGAGGAATACCAGCGCCATATAGGCAAAGCGCTTGGCGATATATTTGCCCATCTCATCCATCCTCTCTATACAGTCGTGTGTTTATTTCGTCACGGAACAAGGGCTCTGCCTTTCACGCTGCGGCAGAGGATGCCCCTTGTCAAGGGCAAAGCCCTTGTCCCACGGGGACAAAAACCATCTGCGGATAAACGCGAATATGAGGGCGGGCGCAATGCCCGCCCTCAATTGTTACGCGTATAGCTGCGTCTTACTCAGCAACGGTGGCGTAGAGGATCGCCTGGTTGAAATCCCAGAAGGAATCCTGCTCATAGCCCTCGAGCCAATCCGGGTACATGGTGATGTACACGTTGGAGTACAGCGGGATCTGCGGCAGAATGTCGTTCCACAGCATGATGTACGCCTTCCAGTAGGCCATGTAGGTCTCCGGGTCGGTGGACTCGGTGCCGTAAACCATGTTCATGGACAGAGCGTCGAGGGAGTCGTTGTACAGGCGGTTGAGGTTGTAGCCCTGAGCAACGAGGTCCGGATCCTGAGTCCACTCGTAGGACATGTCGTAGGCCGGGGTGAAGTTGGTGGCCAGGTTGAACATGCCGTAGGTCGGAACCAGATACTTCTCGCCCTGGCTGCCGTCACGGTAGTAGTAGTTGATCAGCTCGGTGAAGGTCATGACGTTCTGGTTGATGACCATACCGGTGGCCTTGGTGGCCTCGCTCTGGGCGAGCATAACGTTCAGCAGCTCGGAAACGGAGTTGTTCTCGGAGGAGGACCACTCGATGATCAGCGGCATCAGGATGGTGCCGTCGGCCAGGGTCACGTTGTGCACATAGTCGCCAGCCTCAACAGCGGTGACCTTCTTGTGGCGGACATTGCCCTCGGTCCACTCGGAACCGTCGGCGTTGTAGATCCAGCCATCCTGGGTGAGGATCTCAGCGGCGAGCGCCGGATCGTAGGAGTAGGTGTTCAGGGTAACCTCGAGCCACTCCTCGGCTTCCTGAGCCTGCCACAGGCCGGTGCCGTACGGGCCGTTGACGACGCCGCCCCAGCCAAGGCAGAAGGTGTTGGCGAACTCATTGCGGTCCAGCAGGAGAGCAACGGCCTTACGGACGGCCTCGAACTGGGTCGGGCCAAAGTCACACTGGAAGTTCAGCATGCCGTAGCCCGGGCGATCGAACTCGACATAGTCGAAGCCGCCGGCCTCGATGATGTCAAGAGCGGTGTTGACCTGAGCGCCATCGGTGATGGTGTCATAGAAGTTGAACGCGCCGGTCTTGATGGCGTCGGCCCAAGTGGCGTCCTCAGCACGAACGACGACGATCTTCTCGATGGACGGCTTCTGGCCCTCGAAGTTGCCGGCGTAGTTCTGGTTGATGGTGAAGGTAGCCTGCAGAGCAGCCTTGTCGAACTCAACGAGGTTGTACGGGCCAGCGGAAACGCGGTCCTCACCAGCGTTGAAGCGGGCATACTCGAGCTGAGCAGAGACAGCGTCCTTGGTCAGGCCGGCGATGTAGGCGCCCTCGCCGTCGTCCTTGAGCTCAACAGCGTCGCCCAGCCAGTACTTGATGGAGAACGGCATGTCAGAGACATAGCCCATATCGAAGAAGTACGGGATCTTGTCGGCAACGATGGTGATGGAGTAGGTGTAGTCGTCGATCAGGCGGATGCCGGAGACAGCAGCGGCAGCGCCGTCATAGAAGTCCTGGCCGCCGACATAGGTCATGTAGCCAGTCAGCTTCGCGCCAACCTCGGTCGCAACGCTGGAGCAGGAGAAGACCATCGGCCACACGAAGTCCTTCGCGGTGATGGCATCGCCGTTGTTGTAAACCAGGCCCTCGTTGATCTTCACGGTGAAGGTCTTGGAGCCGTCCGGGTTCACGACGGAGGAGAGGTCCGCACAGACGGTCGGGTTGACGACATAGGCGCCGCCCTGATCGGTAACGGTGACCGCATAGTCATTGGTCAGGTTACGGATCATGTTGTCCGTGGCGTTGTTGGTCCACCAGGCGCCCGGAGCGAAGTCGCCGCCGATCTCGGTGGTGGAGCCGTAGATGATGGTGCCCTTCTCGGCGCTCTCAGCGAAAGCGGCGCTCACGGACAGCAGCATGGCAACGGCCAGCAGCAGGGAGAGAAGCTTCTTCATACAGAAAACCTCCTAAAATAATTTATATCTGGAGCGTCGGGAGGAAGCCCTCCCGGCTCAAAATATACAGGTTAAGCGTCTTTCTTCAGGCATTCAAGGTCAATATCCAGCAGCCGGGCGATCAGGGGAATCTGCTCGTGCCCCGGGCGCTTGCCGTGCAGGATACGGCTGATCTGTACGGGGCTTGTGCCGATCTTCTCCGCCAGCTGGCGCGAGTCCATCTGCCTCTCCAGCAGCCGGATCTTGACCATCCGCCCGAACGGCGTCAGCTCGCTCATCGGCACTCCCTCCCTTCCTGATCTGTCGCGCATCCTTCCTGAGAAATGAATAACCGGAATGGCGATCCGTCACTCCGGTTAAGTAAATTAACCATGCCTTATCATACACACTTTACACGCCGGTGTCAAGGGCAAAACACTCCCAATTTCACATTTGACATGAATCATATTCACGCATCCATCATATTCACATGAAATTCAGAAAAATTGCTTTGTACAGACGCTGCAATTTGCAATTTCTTAACACCCGCTCATGCAGATTGCCCGGGCGCATCATTCGCCAGCAGCGGCAAGGATCTTTGCCCACGTCGCCTCGGCGACAGGGATGCCTTCCTTCCTGTGGCGCTCGCGGGTCTTTTCCAGATTCTGGCCCGGCGCATGCACGCCGCTGCCGCCGTCCGCAGGCTCCAGCCCGTTGAGGAAGGCGATCGTCTCCTCCATCTGCGCGTCCGCCGCGTCCATATCGACGACCGCCGCCGGATTGAGGCAGATATACACCTGGCTCATGCCGGCCTCGCCGTCGGACGGCTTGCCGATCGTCAGCGCCGTACGGCCGAGGGAGAGCATCGAGCTCATCAGGTCGAGCATGATGGACAGCGCGCTGCCCTTCCATTTCGCCATCGGCAGCATCAGGCCGCTGCGGCAGATCTCGCCCGGGTCGCAGCTCAGCTCGCCCTTCGTGTCGTAGCCGACAGGGCTGTCCAGCGTCTCGCCCTTCTGCGCCATGATCTCCAGCTTGCCGTAGGCATACTGGCTCACCGCCATGTCCATCACGAGGCTGCCCTTTTTCCTCGGCAGGGCGAAGGTGATCGGGTTGTTGCCCACGGACGGGGTCTTCACGCCGTAGGCGGTCAGGTTCATGCAGGTGTTGGTGAAGCAGATGCCCGCCATGCCCATGTCCGCCATCATCAGGCCGTAGCGGCCCGCACGCAGCCAATGGCTGTTGTTGCGCAGGGCGACACAGGCGACGCCGTGCTCCTTCGCCAGCTCCGCCGCGCGCAGAGCGGCCTGCTCCGCAATCAGCGGGCCCACGCCAAAGTGCGCATCCCAGACCTCGAGGCCGCCAAGGCCGCTGACCTTCTCCGCCTTCGTCACCTTCGGGTTGCACAGGCCGCTCTCCATATCGCCAAGGTAGCGCGGGTAGCGGTTCATGCCGTGGCTGTGCACGCCGTCAAACGAATTACCCGCGAAGATCTCCGCAAAATGATGCGCCTCCTCCTGCGGCAGATAGCGCAGCAGGCCCTTTTCCATCTTGGCCACAGCCTCATCGTAGCTCACATAGATCATCGACGAATCCTCCCATTATGCTTTCAGGCTATCTCTTCAATATATATGCGCTCCTGTGCGGCGCGCACGTCTTCCATTCTCACGCTGCCGACGTCGCCGTTCATGGCGTTCGCTGTGCCGCAGGCCATCGCAAGGCGCAGCGTCTCCTCCGGGCTGTATCCCTGCGCCATGGCCCAGAGCGCGCCGGCGAGGCTCGCGTCCCCGCTGCCCACGGTCGAGACCACGGGCATATCCGGCACATGCGCATGCAGCGCGCCCTTCTCCCATGCCAGCACACCGCCCGCCGCGCCCATGGAGACCAGCAGAGACTCATATGGCGGCATGAGCCGCCTCGCCATCGCCGCAATCTGCCGCGCGTCCTGCGTGCGGCCGCAGCTGAGCAGCGCCGCAAGCTCGCGCTCATTCGGCTTGCCCAGCGCATAGCGCGCCCCCCGCAGCGAGGGCGGCAGCGTTTGGGCGTTGCAGTCCAGCGCGCAGCGCGCGCCCGCCGCTTCGCACAAGCGGCTGACCTGCGCATAGATATCCTCCGGCGCGCCCGCGATCACCGAGCCGGAACAGCAGACGATGTCCCCCGCGCGCAGCCCTGAGCGCAACGCGCCCAGCAGCGCGGCGACGTCCTCCTGCGTCACCTGCGGCCCGGCCTCCGTGATGACCGTCTCCCGCCGGTTTTCCCGGTCGATGATGTTGATCGTCGTGCGGCATGCGCCCGGCACCGTCACAAACGTGCAGCCGCAGCGCCCCGCCATCTCCCGGCGGAACATCGCCTCGCTGTCCTCGCCCATAAAAGCGTACAGATGCGCCTGCGCGCCCAGCTGACTGAGCACCCGCGCAACGTTCACACCCTTGCCGCCTGCCTGCGCCGCAGGCCGCTGCCCGGGGTAATCCTCTCCGGCTGTAAAGCTATCAATCTCGTAGAGCTTATCGATTGCCGGATTCAGGCACAGCACATGAATCATACCGCATCCTCCTGTCCGCCTCTGCCGCAGTCCGGGATCATCCGGCGGAGCCTGCCAAGCAGCCAGTCCTCAATCTGCCTGCTCCAGATCATCGCCGGGATAAACAGCGCGATCAGCGCCGCGCCCAGCAGCGCATAGCCCCACAGCGGCAGCGAGAGCGCGCCGCTCCCCAGCAGCGCGGCAAACACCAGCCCCCACGGACGCGCCGCCGCAATGATCGCCGCAAACCGCCCCGTGGGAATCGACGTCACGCCGGCGATGATGCACAGCACGTCGTCCGGGAAGAACGGGAAGAGCATCGCGAGGAAGAGGAACATGTCGCGCTTCTCCTCGATGACCGGCAGGTATTTATCCACCACGCCGCCCTCAAGCTTCCTGCGTACAAACGCGCGCCCCAGCCGACGCGCCGCGAGGAAGACCAGCATCGACCCGGCAAGCATCGCCGCCGTGCCCAGCAGCATCGCCGGCCAGAAGCCCAGCGCCGCCGCCCCGGCGAGCATCGTCACGTTGCTCGGCACGGGCGCAAGGACGGTGGAGAGCAGCATCAGCAGCACATACACCGCGTAGCCCCACGTGCCCGTCGCATCAATCAGCGCATGGATCTCCTCCCGGGAGTCCATCATCGCCAGCAGCCCGCTGCTGTGCAGCGCATATACCGCGGCGGCGAGCCCCGCAGCCAGCAGCGCATACGCCGCCCATTTCCGTTTTCCCTTCATCGGATCCTTACAGCACCTCAATGGCTATCGCATAGCCGTAGATATACAGGACAAGAAGCGCAGCGCTCACCGCCAGACCGAGCGCATGCGCCCATCCCTTCCTCGAGGCCGCCGCCTTGAGCATGTGCAGCGGGACGAGCGCATACAGATAGCGCGGGCCGGAGAGCAGCCACGTCGGCGAGAGCACCACCGCCGTATAGACAAAGCTGTATGCCATCAGGTCAAACGGCAGCTTCCCCACGCCCCAAGCCAGCATGATAAAGACGAAGAACATCGCAATCAGCTGCGAGAACCAGCTGAAGAACCAGTCCGCCGACAGCGGCCCCATCGTCAGGTAATAGACCGTATTGGAGACAGAATACCAGAAGGAGCCCGGGCGCTGATGCCAGTTCTCCCGCTGATAGGTCATATAGCGCATCGGGTCGCCGGTCACGGCGTAGTTGATCGCCCAGTAGATGAACAGCCCGGCAAAGACGAGAAGCACCTGCCCGGCGCAGGCGAGCGCCGCACGCGCGGTGAAGCGCCGCTTCGGGATCTTCGCCAGCAGCGCGATGATCATCAGCCCGGCGACAATCACACCCGGCATACGCGTAAGCGCGCAGCCCATGCCGCACAGCGCAGCCAGCCACGGCCGCCCCCTGCGCAGAAGGCACATAGCCCCCAGCGTCAGGAAGATGAACAGCGACTCCGTATAGCAGCAATTGAGGAACACGCTCATCGGGCTGAGCAGAAAATACGCCGCCGACAGCGCCGCGCCCCGTCTGTCCAGATGCATATACGCAAGGTCGTACAGCAGCGCCGCCGCGCCGCTGCCAAAAAGCACGGAGGCCAGCATCCCCGCATGGAACACGCTGCCGCCGGTCAGCGGCGAAAGCAGCCGCATCACCATCGGGAACAGCGGGAAGAACACGATCTGCAGCCGCTCGTCACCGGTGTTCACATAGCCATGCTCGGCGATGCCGATGTAATGGCGCGTGTCCCAGTGCGACCAGAGCGGTCGCAGCGTCTCAAAGAAGCCGCCCGTTCCGCCCCCCGCGCGATGCATCGCATAGGCGAACAGATACACCAGCACGCGCGAGAGCAGCGCCAGCGCGAAGACCATCGCCAGCTCCCTGCCCGGGGCATAGCGGCGGCGTCTCCCGCCCGCCCCGTCGGCAGCGTCCTGCCCGCGCAGCACGCGGACAAACTGCAGCAAAAGACGTACGCCGCACACCGCCATCAGCACAATGGAAATGACGGCAGCGGCATTGCACATCAGATCAACAACTTGATCGGTCATGATTTCCTTCCTTTATCCGCATTGCCCGGTATTCTTCGCAGGCCGCGGTCAATCCTGCCGCCCGCGCCGGTGATCGCAGGGCGGTCAGCCGCGATTCCTGCGCCCGGGCTTCTCCGGCTTCTTCGCCGGCTTATAGGCGTCCTTCTTATCCACCCGCGGCGGCAGCGCATGCAGGCTGGCCAGCTCCTCCTCCTCGGGCTCTATCATCCGCGCCATCCGATCCAGCAGGCCGTTTTCCTTCTTTGCCTTCGGCTCGGGTCGGGGCTCCGGCTGCGGCGCGGGGGCCATCTGCGGCCATGCCGGCGGCGGGGGCAGCTCATCCACATGCTCGCCGGGGATCATCTCGCTGTAGCTCACCGCGGCAGCGCGGCGGCGCCGGGCTCTCGGCTGCGCGGCGGTCAGCTCCGCAGACGTCTCTGCGTCAGTCTGCTGCGCCTCCCATGCGCGCTGCGCGCGCTCGTATTCCGCCTGCTGGCGCTCATACTCCGCCTGCTTCCGCTCGTATTCCGCCTGCTGGCGCTCGTACTCCGCCTTCTTGATCTCGTATTCCGCCAGCTGACGCTCGTATTCCTCCTGCGCAAGGCGGGCAGCCTCGGCCTCTTCAGCAAGCCGCTCTTCCTCGGCAAGGCGCGCTTCCTCGGCAAGCCGTGCTTCCTCGGCAAGGCGGGCCTTCTCTGCCTCCCGTTCGCGCCGCGCCTTCTCAAGCTGCGCCTCGCGCTCCGCCCGCGCCTCGTCCTTCATCTGCTGCTGCCATGCGTCAATCTCCGCGCGGCGGCGGCTCACCTCTGCCGCGCCAGGCCCCTCGCTGTGCACAGCGGCGTAGCGCTGGGTACCGCCCAGCTCCTCGTCGCTCTGCGCATGTGCGCCATAGCGCATGCCCGGATAGGCATGCAGCTCCTCATCGGGAACCTCCTGCGCGGCGCGCACGGCCTCCTCCTCATCCTCCTCGTCAAAGACAGGCGGAAGAGGCAGCCAGCTGTCGTCCTGCGCAGGCTCGTCCTCTGTGTATTCATCGGCAGACGGCCGGGCATACGGGCTCTCCTTCCCGGCGCTCGCAGGCGCATATACCCGCACATCATCCTCTTCCGGCTCCTGCGCAGGCTTCGGCGGGGCATAGAGCTCCTCTCTGCGGCGGCGCAGCTCCTCTTCGTCGATATCCTCGTCCTCGTCGATCTCCGCCTTCTCCGGCAGATGCAGCAGCCTGCGCCAGAACCGCGCCCACATGTGATAGGGCTGCCAGCGGATCAGCCACACCGTCCAGTCAATCACAAGGCCCGCAGCAATCAGACCGCCCGCAAGGAGCAGCCAGTTTTTGCCCAGAAAGGCCAGAAGCGAATTCTCCGAGGAGAAGAGCGCCCACAGGCCATTGACCAGCGCGCGCACCCAGCTCATCAATACAGCAAACAGAGAATCAGCAATTGTACCCATTGAACTCCTCCATAGCCCCGCGCATCGTGCAGGACCTGCGAAATACCCCCGATGCGAAAAATCCGGCCGCGAGATGCGACCGGAGAAGCGCGTCGCCGCGCAGGGTTACTTGACTTCCTTCTCCCGGATCCGGACTTCGACCTCCGGGGAGCCAAGCGCGCAGGCAAAGGGCTGCGCATTGTCGATATGGATCTGCACAGGCAGCGTATAGGTGCCCGGCGCAAGGCCGCTGACATCCACGAACAGGCGGATGTCCTCCTTGCTCAGCCCGTTGATGAAGCCGTAGCCGCCGGAGAGCTGCACGCGCATATTCTCCTTCATCACGGAGACGCGCTGGTCTGCGCCGACGCCCTCCGCCGCAAGCGGCACGGAGCGGAAGGTGCGCTCCATCGTCTTTTCGACAATCCTCGCCGTGACGGCGACATCCGCCGGCACAACGTTCTCAATGCCGGTGGGCTTGCGCACGCGCACATAGCCGTTCACAGGCTCCGACGCCCCGTCAATGCTCAGCGGCACGTCGGTTGTCAGGATGGTCAGCCCCTCCAGCACAGCGGGATCGGCGGCGATGTCAAAGGCCGTCGTCTCGGCATAGACGCCCTCCAGCTCATACCCCTCGGCGGGCTCGCCCGCGACAAAGGCGTCAAGCTCCAGCGGGATGCTGCGCATCGGCAGCAGCGCAACGCTGGCAATGATGGAATCGGTGATGACGGAAGAGGATTCGTTGGCAATCTGCAGCTTATCAGACTCAATCACGTCGCCGCGCGCATTCTGCAGCGTGATATTGAGGCTGAGCACATCGTCCATACGATCCGCGGAAAGCGTGGTCAGATCCAGCACCGCCACCGCGCGGAACACCTGATCCACCAGCGACTTCGGGCCGGAGACGGACAGGCTGTTCGGATCGGCGCTGGTGCTCTTGACATACAGCCCCTCCGCCAGCTCGCCCGATTTCTGGATATACACGGGTACGCGCTTGGTTCTGTAGCGCTCGACATTGAGCGTCACGCTCTCCGGCTCGCACTTGGTCACCGTGCCGTAGGTCGTCGTCAGATAGCTGATCGGCAGGGTATTCTCGCCCTCGCCCGTGATCTCCGTCAGGTCGATATGCGGGTTGAATGCCGTAGGATTGGTGCGGTCATAATTCGCCTGCGCCAGATCGACCGTCAGGCGCACGCCGGGCAGCAGCTCGCTGATATCGTCCATGACGACATAGCCCCTGCTGCGCAGCACGGACTCGCCCGTCACGCTGACCGCCACGCTGGGGAAGACCTTCTCCCGATACAGCGCGCCGTCGGACGCGGCGAGCGCGCCCCAGATCAGCACAGCCGCCACGGCAGAGAGCACCGCAAGGAAAACCCTGCTGTCCATCAGGCGGGAGAGCGCCCTGCGCAGCCCGCGGAACGGCCCGCGCTGCGCGCTGTTCTTGTTATTCGGCCTGCTGTTCATCATGCGCGTTTCGCCTCCTTTGCCTGAACTGGAGGAGCGGTACGCTCAGCCGGCTCTCCTTCTCCTGCTTTTCGTAGATGCCGCGCAGGCAGCTCCTGAGCGACGCCTCATCCAGATGGCGCGTCAGTCGGCCGCCCTCGGCCATGGAGATGATACCCGTCTCCTCCGAGACGATGAAGACCGACGCATCGGAGATCTCGCTCACGCCCAGGCCCGCACGATGGCGGGTGCCGAGGTCGCGGCCCACGCCCGTGGTGTCGGACAGGCGGAGCAGACAGGCGGCGGAGATCACACGGTCCCCGCGGATGATCATCGCGCCGTCGTGCAGCGGCGTATTCGGCTCAAAGATATTCTCAATCAGCGGCTGAGAGACGACGCCCTCTACCCTTGTGCCGGTGGCGGCGACGTCGTCAAGCCGGGTCTTTTTCTCGATCACGATCAGCGCGCCCACGCGCCTGCGGGCCATGCGGGTGACAGCGAGGACAAGCTCCTCGATGACCTCCTCCGTGGATACGCCTGCCATGCTGCGCTGCGCGTCAAAGACGCTGTTGTTGCCCAGCTCCTCAAGGATACGGCGGATCTCCGACTGGAAGAGCACAATCAGCAGCACGGGGCCGGCATTCAGCGCCCAGGACAGCAGCGCATGGATTGTGCGCATACCCATCACATCGCTCAGCCACGTCGCAAACAGCAGGATCACAATGCCCTTGAGCGTCTGCGAGACGCGGGTGCGGCGCACATGAACCACCAGCTGATAGATAATAAATGCAAGAAGCGCGATATCAATCAGGTCGACCAGCTTGGGCCGGTTGAATACGTTCCACATGATTGCGGAAAACTGGTCTCCGATCGCATTCACGGCGCACTCCCCCTTTTACCTCATCATGCGTTTCTATTATACACCATCGATACCTATTATGACAGGGGAAACGCGCAGGAAATTCTGCAAAAATTTTGCCCCGCGTCCGGCGCATCTGCGCCGCCGCGGGGCATTCATGTCAGCCGGCAGATTATGATGCGCCGGCCCTTCGGCGCGTCTTACGGATTCGCGCCGTCGGCATGTACGGGGGTCTTCATGCCGCCCCGTTCGTGCCCGGCAAAGAGCATCGAAATGCTCCAAAGGCCCGCTGCGCCCACCACCGTATACAGCACGCGGGAGATCAGCGACGCCTGACCGCCAAAGAGGAAGGCAATCAGGTCAAACTGAAACAGGCCCACAAGACCCCAGTTGATCGCGCCGATAATCACCAGCGCCAAAGACAGTCGGTCCATCCGATCCACTCCTTTCCCGGCAGACAGGATGCCCCGGCCGTGCGCCGTCTATGCTCATTCCTTCTGGGCTTTTCTGCCATCGGCGGCCCTGCGCCTGCGCGCATGCTTTGCCGGGAAGGCGATCACCCGCCCGGGCGCGGCATGCGCCTCCTGCGGCCATGCGCGCGAGGGCTCCTCCTCCAGCAGCCCCTCGCGGATGCACGCGGCGATCAGCCTCACGGCATACTGCGCCGCCATCTCCCGCGGCAGGCCTGTATGCGCCGCAACCGCGTCAAGCGCATCGCACAGACCGTGATCAAGCTCCAGCGACAGTCTCATTTCATGCCCTCCCGGATGGCGCGCAGGCGCCCTGGCTCACTGCGCCGCGCCGTCATCCATGACAAGCAGATCCGATACACGATCCCTGCGGGAGACCATCACGCGGATATCCTCGCCGACCGTCATCCCCGCCTGCGCAAGCGCGCCGCATACCGTATTATATGCCAGTTCCGGCAGATTATTGTCTGCCGAAAGATGCGAAAGAAAGACAGCCTGCGTGCCCGTCTGCGCCAGCTGCAGCAGCGCCTTCGCGCAGTCCTCGTTGCAAAGATGCCCGCTGCGCCCCAGAATGCGCCGGCGCAGGCGCAGCGGATATGGCCCGCGCTCGACCATCTCCACGTCGTGGTTAGCCTCCAGCACCAGCGCCTGACAGCCCGCCACGGCCTCCATCCACGACGGCGCAATATGCCCGATATCCGTCGCCACGCCGCAGCGCATGCTCTTGCAGGAGAGGGTGAAGCCCACCGGCTCCATCGCATCGTGCGGGATGGCGAAGGGGCGCACATTCACGCCGCCGATAAAGAAATCCTCGCCGGTATAGAAGGTGTGCATGCAGCGCAGCGGAATACCGTTCTCTTTCTGCAGGATGCCGTTCCATGTGCCCTCGTTGGCATAGACGGGAATCCCGTACTTGCGGCAGAGCACGCCAAGCCCGCGGACATGATCCACATGCTCGTGCGTGACGAGGATGGCGTCCAGCTCTTCCACATCCACGCCGATCTGCGCGAGCTCCGCTGTGATGCGCGCCGCGCTCATCCCCGCGTCCACGAGCAGGCGGACGCCGCCGCAGGCATAGTAAATGCTGTTCCCCGACGAGCCGGAAAACAGCGGGCAAACCGTCATGCGCATGGCTTTACAAATCCCTCTCTATCCGTTACAATCCAATGTACAGGGCCGCGCCGTCCGCAGGCCCGTGAAATATGATTATAGCGCATTTTCCGCGCTTCGTAAAGGAGACAATCATGGCCAATCCCCGCCTCTGGGGGCGCGTTGTCCGCCGCCTGAAGATCATCAAGAACGAAACCGTCGAGATCGAGAACGGCGATATCGAGGAGGCCTTCCTCGAGCTGTGCCGCCGGTTTGACGTGCAGCGCCCGCTGCAGCTGCCCAAGCACAACAGGGAGTTTGAGCAGTTCAGCCGTACCTTCTATTCCAGGGAGCACTTCACCGAGAGCATCGACTTTGATAAGCTGGAGATCGAGCTGATCATGCCCGACGGGCAGAATAAGAAATCCGGCGGCCCGCGCACGCCGCTGATGGACGCATGAGCACCCCGGTCACAGGGCGGTTCGCGCCAACGCCGAGCGGCCGGCTGCATCTGGGGAATATCCTGTGCTGCCTGCTCTCGTATCTGTCCGCGCGCAGTCAGGGCGGGCGCTTCCTGCTGCGCATCGAGGACGTCGATATCCCGCGATGCCCGCGCCATCTTGCGCAGCAGTGCATCGACGACCTGCGTCTTCTGGGCTTTGAATGGGACGAGGAGCCGCTCTTCCAGAGCGGGCGCGGGGAGATCTACCAGCATTACTATGACCGGCTGCTTTCTCAGGGGCTTGTCTATCCCTGCTTCTGCACGCGCGCACAGCTGCACGCCGCGCAGGCGCCGAACCTTGGCGACCATGAGCCTGTGTATGCTGGCACCTGCTCGCGCCTGACAGCGGAGGAGATCGCGCAGCGAAGCCTCTCGCGCAGCCCGGCGATGCGCATGCGCGTGCCGGACGCCTGCGTCACCGTCACGGACAGGCAGTACGGCGCCTTCACCGAGAACCTCGCCCGGGACTGCGGCGACTATATCATCCGCCGCTCCGACGGGCTGTGGGGCTATCAGCTCGCCTGCGTGGTGGACGACGCGCTCAGCGGCGTGACCGAGGTCGTGCGCGGGCGTGACATCCTCTTCTCCACCCCGCGTCAGATCGAGCTGCTGCGCACGCTGGGCTTTGGCATCCCGGCCTATGCGCATATCCCCCTGCTGACGGACGGGCAGGGCCGCCGCCTCGCCAAGCGGGATAAGGATCTGGACCTGACTGCGCTGCTGGAGCGCATGAGCCCGCAGGCGCTGCTGGGTATGCTGGCGTACGCCGCAGGCGTCATCCCCGAGAATACGCCGGCAACCCTGCCGGAGCTGATCGCCGTCTTCGACTGGGCGAATGTGAAGCGGGAGGATATGCGGCTTCCGCTGTGACCCGGACGCGCTGCGCGCCATACGCAGCAGGCTCTGCCCCGCAGGGGCAGTTCAGCCCTTCAGCCGCCCGGGCATCACAAATCCATTCTGTCAGGCAGACAAAATGCCCGCATCCCATTCCTGAGCGAATATCCGCACAGCACCCTTATATAGCGAAGATTCGCCCATACAGAATACGAGCATCCGCAGACGCCGGATGCTCGTTTTATCTCATTGTCATCTATTCTCAGGGCTTGTCTGACGCCTGCCCAAAGATCCCGGCGGGTTTATTCCTCCCCCGCCAGCCTTCCGGCGAACGCCGCCAGCGCGCCATATGCCTCCTCGCCAAGGCCGAGGCTGAGCGCGCTCTTCTTCACATCATAGTGTATCTCATAGATCTCCGCACCGCCGTAGTCGCCGTGGGCGATCAGGTACCGCCCGTCCGCCGAGCATTCAATATGCCCGTAGATGCGCGGCAGCAGCATGCGCCCCCGGTAGTCCGTCACGCCCCAGCGGAAGTCATAATCCTGCACGGCATACAGCCGCCCGCCGGTGCTCTGCATACAGAATACGCCGATGATACCGCGGTACGTCGTGTCGCTGCCGTCGGCGGCGAGGACATGAATGCGATCCTGCGCATCCTGATAGACGAGGCTGTCCCCATAGAAATTGACCTCGCTCCACGGCAGGCCTGTGCGGCAGGTCACCCTGCCCTCGCTGTCCACGAAGGCCGGCTTCCCCTTCAGCGTCACGCCGTAATGCCGGCCCTGCCCGTAGCCGTAATCGACCTTCGGCTCGCCCTCAAAGAGCGACCGCTCCACCTCGCGGATCTCGTCGTATACCGGCGCAAGGATCGTCCTTCCCTGCGCATCCTTCAGCCCGAACAGCCCGCCTTCCTCCGTCAGCTGCGGCTGAAGTTCCTGCCCCGGGGCCTCAGCCGTCTGCTCGTCCGCATCCACCAGCGCGCCGCCGACAATGCGGGCAGAACGCCACTCCCCCTCCTCGCGCAGGCGCAGCGTGCCGTCCAGCCACTGCGCATCCTCCACATCGGCGATCAGCGCAAGCTGCGTCGTGGGCACCATCCGCGCGCAGTACAGCAGCGCCGCAAGCAGCGCCGCAAGGAGCATGACCATCCATCTCTTCATCGTATTCCCTCCCGGCAGTTTTCTCTTCTCATGCCCGGAGTATAGCACGGCATGCAGGGCGCAGCATGTACCGGCGGTATAGAAAAACGCCCCGGATTCCCGGGGCGCGGCGCATATCAGTCGAGCATCTGCAGCCAGAGGCTCTTGAGGTAGTGGCTCTCGGGATAGCCCGCGAGCACGGGATGGTCGATGTCCTGCCTGCGCAGGGTGATCACGCGCACCTGCCTGTGCAGATCCTGCGCGGCGGAAAGGACGGTATTGACGAACACATCCTCCGGCATGTGGTAGGAGCAGCTGTGCGTCGCCAGCACGCCGCCCGGCGGCAGCATGCGCATCGCGGAGAGCGCGATCTCCTTGTAGCCGCGGCAGGCGTTTGCCATATTCGCATGGGACTTGGTGAATGCCGGCGGGTCGAGCACAATCACGTCGTAGCGCTGCTTCTCCTTCACCTGCTGGCGCAGGAAGTCAAAGCAGTTCGCGCAGACGGTGCTGATCTGCATGCCGTTGAGCGCGGCGTTGCGGTCGATGAGCTTCACAGCGTCCTCGCTGATGTCCACGGCGGTGACCTCCGCCGCGCCGGCCGCCGCCGCATTGAGCGCGAAGCCGCCGATGTAGGAGAAGCAGTCCAGCACCCGCGCGCCCCTGCAGAACTGGCGCACAAAGAGGTGATTGTCCTTCTGGTCAAGGAAGTAGCCTGTCTTCTGCCCGCCGCGTACGTCCACCGCGAGGCGGATGCCGTTCTCGCTGATGATCGTCTCCTCCGGCAGCTCGCCGTGCAGCACCTTCGTGAAGCACTCCATGCCCTCCTTGCGGCGGATGGCGTCGTCATTCTGCAGCAGCAGGCAGTCCGGCTGCTCGCAGGCGATCAGCGCGTCCGCGATGACCTGCGTGTAGCGCTCCATGCCCAGCGCAAGCACCTGCAGCACGATCACGCCGCCGAAGCGGTCCGCGATCACGCCGGGCAGGCGGTCGGCCTCACCATAGATCAGGCGGCAGGAATCCGTCCCCTCCCGCTGCATGACGAAGCGACGGTAATCGCACGCCGCCTTCACACGCCCGGCAATCAGCTCGTCGGTGATCGCCTCGCTGCGATGGGTCAGCAGGCGCACGGTGATCAGCGATCGGCTGTTGTAGAAGCCCGTGCCCATGTACCGCCCGCGGAAGTCCACCACCGTCACCAGCGCGCCGTCCTCCGGCTCGCCCTCCACGCGCTCAATCTCGTTGCCGTATACCCACGGATGCCCCTGAAGGAGCTTCTTCTGCCGTCCGTTGATAACGTGGACGACGGGCATGTTTCCGTTTTCCTGCATATCATAGCCTCCCGGTTGTCTGTATGGTCGGGCGTGCCTGCACGCCGTTTCTTCCAATCTGCTCCGTAACTCAAAAAGAGGATCGCAGGCAGCTTTGCCTGCGACCCCATTATACACTGCGCTGCAGCGTTATTCAACCTCGATCAGGCTGATCAGCACGACCGGGCGGCGCTTGGTGCGCTCATAGAGGAAGGAACGCATCTGCCCCTGCATCTGGCCGGACTGCACGGCATCCTTCACCTTGCGGCGGGCGCTGATCGTCCTGGTCACCATGTTCGTCACATGCTGGCGGCAGGCAGACTCAATCTTTGCATGCTCGCTGTCGTAGAGGAAGCCCATCGCACTGACGACCGGCTCGGCCATCAGCATGCCCGTCGTCTTATTGACGGCCAGCGCGACGGTGACCACGCCGTCGTCGGAGAGCAGCTTGCGCTCGCGCAGAACGCTGCTGTCCACGTCGCTGACGGAGGAGCCGTCGATGAGCACGGCCTCGCCGCTGGTGAAGCCCGCCACACGCGCGGAGCCCTTGCTGATCTCGAAGATATCGCCGTTGGCGAGGATAAAGATATTCTCAAACGGCACGCCCAGCCTGTGCGCCAGCTCCGCGTGCTGATAGAGCATGCGGGTCTCGCCGTGCGCCGGGATGAAGAACTTCGGCCGCACGAGGCTGTGCACGAGCTTGATCTCCTCCTGCGAGGCATGGCCGGAGACATGGACGTCCGCCAGCGCGGAGTAATAGACCTTCGCGCCGCGCTTGTACAGCTCGTTGATAACCTTGTAGATCGGCTTCTCGTTGCCCGGGATCGGGGTCGCGGAGATGATCACGGTATCGCCCGGGGCGATCTCGATCTCGCGATGGTTGGAGAAGGCGATGCGGGTCAGCGCACTCATCGGCTCGCCCTGAGAGCCGGTGGAGATGATGACCACCTGCTCCGGCGGATACTTGTCCACCTGAGAGAGCTCGATGAGGGTGTCCGGCTTCATCTGGATATAGCCCAGATTGTTGGCGGCGTTGAATACGTTGAGCATGCTGCGGCCAACCAGCGCGACCTTGCGCCCATGGCGTTCGGCGGCGGTGAAGATCTGCTGCAGGCGGGAGACATTGGAGGAGAAGGTCGCCACGAAGATGCGGCCCTGCGCCCCCTTGAACATATCCGCCATCGACTCGCCGACGTGGCGCTCGGACTTGGAGAAGCCCGGCACCTCGATGTTCGTCGACTCGCAGACGAAGAGCAGCACGCCCTCGCGGCCGATCTGCGCGATGCGCTGCAGATCCATGATGTCGCCGCTGATCGGGGTATAGTCGATCTTGAAGTCACCGCTGTGCACGATGGTGCCGATCGGCGTGCGGATGGCGAACATGAACGCATCCGCGATGGAGTGATTGACGTGGATGAACTCCACGCCGAAGCAGCCGCAGCGCACAGTCTGCCCCGCCTCGACGACGTGCATCTCCACGCCGCGGCTCAGGCCGGGGACGCGGTCGTCCAGCTTATAGCCCAGCAGCTCGATGGTCATCCTGCCGCCGTACACGGGCGCCTTGAATTCGCGCAGCAGATACGGCAGGCCGCCGATGTGGTCCTCATGGCCGTGGGTGATGAAGATGCCGCGGACACGGTCGCGGTTCTGCAGCACATAGGTGAAATCCGGGAGGACGGCGTCCACGCCCGGCATGGTCTCATCCGGGAAGGACTGGCCGCAGTCGACGATGATGATGTCGCTGCCGTACTCATAGGCCGTCATGTTCTTGCCGATCTCGCACATGCCGCCCAGCGGGATCATGCGCAGCGTCGCGCGGCTGGGATGCTCGCTTGCGCGGGAGCGCATGGACGGGGGCTTCCTGCCCACCAGCTGCAGCGTCTGGGAGATGACCGGCTTGGTCTCCTTCGCCGCAGCGGGCGCTGCGGGCGCGGTGATGCGGCGGCGGCCCTGCTGCGGGCGCTTGGCCGGCTGCTTCGCAGCGGTCGTCTTCGCCGGCTGCTGCGCAGCGGCTCTCTTGGGCTGCTTAGCCGGCTGCTTCTTCTCTGCCGCAGGCTTCTTTTCCGCCGCCGGCTTCTTCGCTGCGGGCTTCGCAGTCTTCTTCGCCGTCTGGGCGGGGGCCGTCTTCGCGTTCCTTACGGAGGTCGTGCGGCGCTTTTGCTGTTTCTTTTCCGTCATGCCGGTCTGGCCGGCGTTTACTTTCTTTTCAGTTTCAGTCACGAATATTTCCTTTCTCAGTTTGCGGCGCCTGCCGCATTGCGTTGGTTGGTCTGTCCCGCATACAATCGCTTTTCCAAGGCGGCTGCATACGCTTCGGCGCTCAGAGGTCAGCCTGCTGCGCCGGTCTCCCCGGGCGTCTGCCCTGCGGGAATCTATTCTGAACGGCGCCTGAAAGCAGCCGTACAAAAGTCCATAACATTTTTATTATACACAAATCCGCGCCAAATACAAGATTGATACCCCAAAATCATCAAAACGGCTGCGTACTGCCTGCGGATTCTTGATTTTCACCATGAAGTATGCTATGTTTATTTCATCCATTTCATTCATTTTTCCGCATCTGTTTCCTGCCGCGTACGCGGTCTGCATGTAAAGGAGTATGCCCATGAACGCCAGAGAAAAGAACCCCGCAGCCTTCCTGCGCCGGCACAAGCGGCTCAGCGTGCTGCTTGCCGTCGTCCTCGCGCTGCTTATCGCGCTTGTCCTGTTCCATCCCAAGGGAACAAAGACCTTTCTCGTTCTTGGCATGGACAACTACGGCTCGCTCAACGACACCGGCCGCAGCGACGTGATGATGCTCCTGCAGGTCGATTTCACCAAATCAAAGATCTCCGCCGTCACCTTCGCCCGTGACATGATCGTCAACCCCGGCACCGGCGAGCGCAAGATCAACGCCGTTGTCCGCAGCGACGGCGAGGAAGGGATCTCCTCCCTGCTCGAGGAGCTCTTCGGCGTCAAGGTGGACGGCTGGTTCCGCGTGAATTTCACCACGATCATCGAGCTGGTGGATGCGCTGGGCGGCGCGCAGGTGGAGCTGACCGCCGAGGAGGTCGCCTACCTCGACAGGCAGTGCGGCAAATACCCGGACGCCCCGCTCACGGAGGGGCTCTCCCGCCTCAACGGTGCGCAGGCGCTCGCCTACGCCCGCTGCCGCAAGCTGGATAACGACATGGGCCGCGGCCAGCGGCAGAACAAGCTGCTCGAGGCGCTTGTACAGTCCACGAAGAAGCTGACCCTGACCAAGCTCGTCAACGTCTTCAACAGCCTGAAGCACGCATGGCAGTCCTCCTACAGCGCAGGCGAACAGGTCTCCCTGCTCTATCAGGCGCTGTGGCTGCGCGGCGCGAAGGTGGAGAAGATCGGCGTCCCGTTCGAGGGGACATGGCGCTACGGCAACAGCAACCGGGGCGAGAGCGGCGTCATCGCCGATACGGAAAAGAACCGCGAGCTGCTGCTGGAAGCCCTCGGCAGATAACCCGCCGCATATTGGTATTCAATATTCATGCGCATTCCGTCAGGGAATGCGCATTTTGTTAATGACAGAATCCCTGATCTTTGCTATAATATAGTCTAATCTGTAATTGATCAGGGCTGTGCCCGAAAGGATATCATCATGAAAGTCAAGCGTCTTCTCCGCAAGCTCGATTACCTCCCCCGCTGGGCGTGGTATCTGCTCTCCGCCTGCGTCGCCTTCCCGGTCGGTCCGCTGCTGGTGTATCTGGCCTTCCATGTGCTGGAGAATGCCGCCAAGGACGAGGCCGAGACCGACGAGGACAGGACAGCCGTCACCTGGGATATCGACGTGGACAAGGACGGCGTGCATGTACGCAGCCGCAGCGCAGGCGAAAAGACCGCCTATTCCGCGCAGAGCCGCGAGGACGTCGAGCGCCGCTGGCAGCAGACCGAGGCGTCCGCCTCCAAGGCCCGCAGCCAGTATCAGCAGGCTGCCCGCAAGGCCGAAGCCCCGGCCGGCAAGGCGGATCCCATCCGTGAGGATGCCAGCGTGGACGAGGTCATCCGCGATGGGCAGGTCGCGCTCAAGCGCATCCGCCATGCGAACGACCTCATCCCCGACCCGGCTCTCTCCGCGCAGATCGATTCCATCGAGAACAGCTGCCGTCAGATTCTCTCCATCCTCGAGCAGCGCCCGCAGCTGCTTAGCAATCTGCGCACCTTCCTGCGCTATTACCTGCCCACCACGCTCAATCTGCTCGACGCCCGCGCCAAGCTGGAGAACACGGCCAACACGCCCAAGGCGATTCAGGTGCGCCAGCGCATCTCCGAGGCCCTCGGCGTCATCGACAAGGCCTTCCTGCAGCAGGTCGCCGCGCTGGATGAATACCGCTTTATCGATCTGGAGAGCGAGATGGACGTGCTGCGCGACATGCTCGCAGCAGACGGCCTGATCACCGACGAAACGAAGCAGGAGGACGACCCCTTCGCCGACGTGCTCGGCAAGCGCGCCTCCTCCGCCAAGAACGCACAGAACCACGGCAAGAGCCTGACCTCCGGCGGGGCGGGCTGATCATCAACTGCATAAGTCAGCGGCCCGGAGCAGATGCTCCGGGCTTTTTTCAGATACTCTGGAAAACTGCCGGTAAAGATTTTACCGAATTTGGCTAAGATATGGTTAACCTCATCACCGCCTCTCTTGCAGAT
>JAGBAV010000074.1 GCA_017938795.1 Clostridia bacterium | reverse complement strand
TCTTCATAGAGCAGGAAAGCCTCCTGCAGCCTGTGGAGCGCAGGCGTCAGCTCACGCACCAGCAGCCCGGTCTCCTGTTTGAGCTGCTGGATATTGAGCGGCCCAAGCTCGCAGATCGTCCTGTATACAATCTCCTGATGCAGGGTCATCTCTGTGACCGGCTTACGTCCGAGGCCAGCAAACAGCTCCAGATCCTCCTCGAGCACCCATCCCAGTGTGCCTCCCTGAAACCGCCCCTTCACCAGCCTGCGTTCCCTCTGCCGCTGTGCGTTATAAGCCATATCGTCGAAGGCCGCACGCAGGGACAGCACCGGCGGCTGGCCAAACCCATGCCAGTAGAGATTCTGCCCCGGCTGGCTGTCCCTGAAGAGCGTATCGTACGCCTCCTGTTTAAGCCTCTGCGTCAGCCCCTGCCGCTGCATCCGAAGGTTCAATACGCCGCGACGCAACCCCTCGTCCATCCTTGTCTTCTGCGCTTTCATGATTCTCATCCTTTCATCCGCAGGCTTGCCGCCCGCAGATCCAGCATACCACACAGACAGGACAGCAGTCTGTCATGTTTCATCATGAAGGCTGAGCATCCGCTGCGCCTCCTCGCGCATCCTTTCCTTCAGACGCACAGGCTCTGTCACCTGCACCCGGCTGCCGAAGGAAAGCAGCCAGTCTATCGCAGCATCATCCGAGGAAAAGCCCCATCTCGTATACAGCCTGCCGTCGTCCATGACCGTGAAACTGTCCGGGCCATACTCTTCAACAAGCCTGTACATCGCCTCGGGCGCATAGATCGCCGTGACCATCATGTCGTCCGTCATATGACTGCCCAACTGCATCCTCTGCGGCGGGAGTTCTCTCGGCTCATACCGCTCCTGCGTCACTTCAAGCCCCCATAAACGTGCCAGCTTAAAGAGCCTGACGTCCATCCGCTCCAGACAGAAGCCCACCACATACCAGGCTGACCATCGGAAGACGACCTGTATGGGCTCAATGCGCTTCACAGCCGTTCCCTTTGCATAGTAGTAGGTGAATGTCACGATGCACCGCTGCGCAATCGCACGCCGCAGCGCTGCAATTTTCGGCGCAAGGCTGCCCTTATAGAACGACGCCAGATCAATGCTGATCTCGCTTGGCGCGCTGCAGCCCAGCCTGCACGCAAGCATATCCGCGGCTCCATCCTGCGTCACGCTGCAGACGGATCCAAGCCCCGCGGTCAGCAGCTTCATGTCTTC
Organism: Clostridia bacterium; assembly: GCA_017938795.1. Lineage (GTDB taxonomy): Bacteria > Bacillota > Clostridia > Christensenellales > Aristaeellaceae > Ventricola. Next base: position 8,566 of record JAGBAV010000074.1, on the reverse strand, counting down.
GTCCGTCAGCACAGTGCTGCCCAGCGTGTATCCCTCCATAATGGATACGCCGCCGCCATTGCCCTGCGTGGTCACCAGCGGTATACCCGCACGGCAGATCGCCTCGATATCCCGCGCAATCGTGCGGCGCGATACCTCAAAGCGCTCCGCCAGATACGGCATCGTCACTTTGCCCTTCTGCTGCAGGATCGCGACGATTCCCAACAGTCTCTCCATCTTCACGGCGGACACCCCTCCGGACAGACGCGGCGCAGAAGCATGCATCCCCGCCGCAGGCGATATGCCCGTTTATTCCTGTACAATATACTGCTCGACCGTGACGCCGGCCTCCCTGAAGATTTCCAGAGAGAACGGATCCGGATAGCCCTCCCGGTATACAACGCGCACAATACCGGAATTGCAGATCATCTTCGCGCAGAGGATGCAGGGCTGATGCGTGCAGTACAGCGTCGCACCGTCGATGCTCACGCCGAGCTTTGCCGCCTGAATGATGGCGTTCTGCTCTGCATGGACGGCATAGCACATCTCGTGCCGCGTGCCGGAGGGAATACCCAGCTTCTTGCGAAGGCACTCGCCGCGCTCCACGCAGGTTTTCACGCCTGCCGGCGCGCCATTATACCCCGTCGTCATCACACGCTTATCCTTGACAATCACCGCGCCGATCTTCCTGTCCTGCTGATAGCAGCTGGCCCACGAGGATACCAGCTGCGCCATCTCCATAAAACGATGATCCCACTTATCAAACATGCTGATCGCTCCTTTGCTGGTTTTCTTTCCTATGAATATCCGCATTGCCGGATATGAACACGCCGCCTGCGGCATAGGCTAGCCGCGAGGTGAGCGGTATGGTCAAGATGATCCGGCAGACGCTGTTTCTGAGCGTCTCCCATTTCGCGGTACGGGCAGCCGGCTTCCTGATCCGCATCTGGCTCTCGCGCGAGCTGGGCGCACAGGCCATGGGGATCGTCGAGCTCGCGCAGAGCGCCCAGATGCTGTTGATCACGCCCGTCGTATCAGGCCTGCCCGCGTCGATCTCCCGCATGTGCGCTCAAAGCAGTGAGGATCGTCAGCGGCGGATTCTGCGCTGCGGCGTGGCTTTGTCCCTTGCTGTCAGCGTTCCGCTGATGATCGCCGCATTCTGCCTCCGCGTCCCGCTGGCCAACTGGCTGGGCAGCCTCAAAACGCTGCCCTCGCTCGTTATCTATCTGCCCTGCATTCCGATTCTCGGCGTATCCTGCGCGCTGAACGGATACTATTACGGCACAGGACGTCCCGTGCCGCCCGCTCTGAGCGAGCTGCTGGAGCAGGGCGTCCGCCTGCTCTTGTGTATGCGGCTGATTCCCGCACTCAGAGGATGGCCGGTCACCCTTCGCGCGGCGGTCCCTGCGCTTGGGCTGCTCTGCGGCGAAGCGGCAGGTCTGGCCCTGATGCTGATCGCTGCGGCCGGGCTCTTTCTCCCCATGCGCCGCGGCCCGGCCGGCGAACGCCGCAGCATCCTGCGCGAGATGCTTGCCCTTTCCCTTCCGCTGACAGGCATGCGTCTTGTCTCCGCATTGATGCGCACGGCGAATTCCGTGCTCATCCCGCTGCGCCTTACTGTATCCGGCTTGCCGCATGGAGAGGCCGTCAGCCTCCTTGGCATGATGAACGGCATGCTCATGCCGATCCTCACGCTGCCGTCCTTCGTCACCTGCAGCCTGTCAACCATCGCCTCACCGGAGCTGGCGCGCAGGCAGGCCGCCGGCGCACCGCTGCGACGCCTGTCGCTGAAGATCCTCGTCTTTACGCTTCTGGTTTCCATGCCGGTGACAATGGCCGTCCGCCTGCTCTCCCCGGTGATCGCCCATCGTCTGTATCGTCAGGCAGAGCTTCTGCCCCTGCTCAATACCTGCTGCCCGCTGATCATTGTGCTTGCTCTCGGCCATGTATCATCCAGCATGCTCAGCGGACTTGGCCTGCAGTCGCAGTCTCTGCGCATTTCGTTGGCAGCGGGGATGCTTTCACTGATGACCTCTTATGCGCTCGCCGCCAATCCCTCCGTACGCCTCTGGGGCGCCATCGCCGGCATGGCAGCCGGGCAGCTGCTGACGCTCGCAATGAATCTGACCATCCTGCGCAGGGAAATCCGCAGGCACGACAGCCGCCTGAATGCAGCCCCTTAATCGTGCCTTCATACCAGTACACGGATTATACCACGGCACACACGCCCGCCGCAATCACCAACAGCGATGCAGAAGGAAATTGCGGCAATCGGGTGTTGCGCGTATCCGTTTTGTGCGATATAATGAAGCGAATTACTGAAATCAAGCCATGCAGGATTGTCCGTCAGGAGGTACATATGGATTCTATCCGTCAGATCACCAGCTTTACCATCGACCACGACAAGCTTCTCCCCGGCCTCTATGTCAGCCGAGTGGACGGCGACGTCACGACCTATGACCTGCGCACAAGAAAGCCGAATACAGGCGATCTGATGGATAATGCGACCATGCATTCGCTGGAGCACATGTTCGCTACCTTCATCCGCAACGGCAGTCTGGCAGACAGCATCGTCTACTTCGGACCGATGGGCTGCCAGACCGGCTTCTACCTCCTCGTGCGCAATGCGGACAACGAAGCCGTCCTGCGCGAAATCCGCACGGTGCTCGAGCGCACGCTCGCCCATGAGGGCGCTGTTTTCGGAGCGGAGCGCAAAGCCTGCGGCAACTATATCAACCTTGATCTCGGGCTGGCAAAGGCCGAAGCGAAGCGCATCCTCGCCGAGCTTGACGCCCGCCCTGTGACCTTTACCTATGAGGAGTAATCAGCATGATCGGTATTATCGCAGCGATGAACGTAGAGATGGAATCTCTGCGCGCCAATATTGAAAACCCTGTCAGCGAGACCATCAGCGGCGTCACCTTCGTGCGCGGCAGGATTCGCAATCACGAGGTCGTCACCGCCGTATGCGGTATCGGCAAGGTATTCGCCGCGCTGTGCGCGCAGACGATGATCCTTCGCTATGCGCCGGAAAAGATCATCAATACCGGCGTCGCCGGCACGCTGACCGACGCGCTTCATATCGGCTCAATCGCCGTATCCTCCTGCGTCGTGCAGCACGACATGGATACTTCAGCCATCGGCGATCCGGTGGGCCTGATCTCCGGCATCAACAAGGTTGAGCTGCCCGCCGACGAGGCGCTCTGCAGCGATCTGATCGCCTGCGCCGATTCGCTCGGGATCCACACCGCCTCCGGCCCGATTGCCTCCGGCGATCAGTTCGTCGCCTCCTCCGAGCGCAAGGAGTTCATCAGCAGCACGTTCAGCGCCATCGCATGCGAGATGGAGGGCGCGGCAATCGGCCAGGTCTGCTATGTGAACAAGGTGCCCTTCTGCATCCTGCGCGCCATCTCCGACAGCGCCGACGACTCTTCCCATATGGATTATCCCTCCTTTGTGCAGATGGCGGCCGCGCAGTCCGTGCGCCTGCTGCTCACCTACCTGAACTGACCGCCCGGTCACCTGAACGCTCTATCCATTCAAGGGATGCTTCTCAGCGTCCCTTTTTCTCATGGATTTCCTGCCATTCCTGTTATGCAGCTTGCACATTTCTTATGGACATTGTACACATTTTCTATTATAATATGTATGGTTGTCATCATATCAGCCTCATATCCGGCTACAAGAAAGGACAGCAGCATCATGAAAGTCACGCAGGCAAAGCCGTTCAATCAACTCCAGCGCTATATTCTTCTGACCATCGGTATCATGATCACCGCCGTCGGCGTGTATTTCTTCAAATTCCCCAACAACTTTTCCACAGGCGGCGTCAGCGGTATCTCGCTGATTTTCGGCAGGCTGATTGCCAATCCTGTGATCACGCCCAGTACGCTGATGCTGATCATCAACGCCGCGCTGCTGGTTGTCGGCTTCATCTTCCTTGGCAGGAGCTTTGCCTTCAGCACAGTGTACTGCTCGATGCTCCTGTCCGTCTCCATGACGGTCATGGAGAAGATCTGGCCGCTCACCGCACCGCTGACCAATCAGCCCTTCCTTGAGCTTTGTTTCGCCGTTCTTCTCCCGTCCTTCGGCTCCTCCATCCTCTTCCATCTGGACGGATCCAGCGGCGGCACGGACATTATCGCCATGATCGTGCGCAAATACACGAATCTGAATATCGGCACCGCACTGATGGCCGCCGACGCCCTGATCACACTCGCTGCGCTCATCTGCTTCGGCCCGGAGACCGGTCTGTATTCGATACTTGGCCTGCTGCTCAAATCCGCGCTGGTCGACTTCGTCTCCGACAGCTTCCGCACGAGGAAGTGCTTCCAGATCATCACATCCAATCCTGATCCGATCGTGAACTTCATCGTCTCGACCCTCCATCGCGGCGCGACGCTTGAAGATGTCCACGGCGCATACAGCAAGGAGCCGCGCACGATGATCATCACCGTCCTCAACAGGACGCAGGCCATGGCGCTGCGCAAGTATGTTCACGAGACCGAGCCGCATGCCTTCATGGTCATCACCAACTCCACCGAGATCGTTGGCAAGGGCTTCCTCGCCAGCTGAAAAACACATCAAAAGAGCTTCCCGGATGCCCGGGGAGCTCTTTCTGTTTGATTGATGCTGCCGTGATATCCGCAGGGCCGCCGCAGCAGGCGCAGCCTTTATTCCCCATCCTGCGTATCCTTCTTCTCTGTCAGCGCGCGCGTCATCTCCGGAATCCTGTTGAGCATCATATCCAAGACGCTTTCCACGCTGGCGGGCGTTTTCTTCTCGCCATGCTTGTCTTCCGCATGTTCATCACCGTCATACCGCTTCATCCTGACGTAGAATTCAGACCCCTCGCCAGGCTTGCTGCGCACACCGATGCTGCCGCCGGATACCTCGACGATTCTCCGCGCCAGCGTGAGCCCAAGGCCGTTGCCGTCGCGGGAATGGGACGTCTCTCCCTGATAGAACTTATCAAAGATATGCGCCATTGTGTCCTCATCCATCCCGCAGCCTGTATCGATGACAGTGACGACAACGTCTTCGCCATCTTTCTCCTGCCTCAGGATAACCCTGCCGCCGCGGTCGGTGAACTTGATCGCATTGCTGATCAGGTTCCCAAAGACGATCTCCATCATGTTCTCATCCGCCATGACCATGACGCGCTCTTCCATCTGTGCATCAAAGTCGATCCCCTTCTCTTCCCATTGCGCCTCAAAGCACAGCGCACATTCAAAAAGCTGGCGCGTGAGATCATAAGGCTGGGCATTGGGTATGATCTGCTGGTTCTCGATCTTATTCAGGCGCAGGATGTTGCTGACCAGCGTGCTCAGATTCTCACATGCGCCCGTGATGATGCGGGAGTATTCCCTCCGCTGCTCATCGGTGAGGTCGGATCGCTGCATGGCAGCAGCGTAGCTCCTGATGACGGCAAGCGGAGTCTTGATCTCATGAGAAACATTGGCGATGAAATCGTCCTTCATCGACTCTGTGCTTGCCAGTTCGCGTGTCATGCGGTTAAAATCCTCGAACATAATGTCCATATAGTCAAACCGCTTTTCAGGATGCATCGGCGTAAGCTGTACGGAGAAATCGCCGCCGGCCACCTTACGCATCGCCCGGCTGAGCTTCCTCATCGGCTTATCAAACTTCATACAGGAAACCTGATGGATGACCGCCGCAGCCACGATTGCCATGACCAGCCAATACGAGCCTACGCCCATGCTCAGCACGATGTGGATAACCTCGAGCTTGATCATCGCCTCGATCAGAAGAACATTGGTCACGCTGAGGACAACGACAATCGCAAGAATCAGCAGGAACATCCGCCACGAGAACAGCCTGCGCTTCACGCGGGGATCCTCCAGGCGGCTTGCAATCACCGCATCATATTCCTTCTTGAGCGATTCGCCGAAGTTCTCCAGATTGCTCATCACATTGCTGCTTTTCAGCGTCTGCTTCTTCTGCTTCTCACTCATACGGACGGCACCGCCTTATACCCGAGCCCATGCACGGTAACGATCCTGAAATCCTCGCATGCGCTGAACTTATCCCGTATACGGGTGATATACACATCGACGGCCCGCAGGCTTGCGCTGCTCTCTCCGCTCCAGAATTCATCCATCAGCTGCGCACGGGAGAACGTACGCTTCGGATACGAGAGCAGCTTATAGAGGATATTGAATTCGCGCACAGTGAGCGTCACCTCAGCCCCATCCACATATGCGCTCATCTCCTCCGCATCCAGAACTGTCCTGCCGACAATCAGGCGCTTCTCCGCTTCAATGCGCGCACGCCTCAGCAGCGCCTCAATGCGCAGAATCAGCTCATCCACATCAATCGGCTTGACCATATAGTCATCGATGCCTGCGCGGAAACCACGGCGCTTGGAGGCAAAGTCATCCCTTGCGGTCATCAGGAGGATGGGAATGGACTTATTGACTCCGCGGATACTCTCCACCATCTCAATCCCGTCCATGCCGGGCATCATAATATCGGAAACAATCACATCGACGCTGCCCGCATACAGATGCTCAAATGCCTGATGCGCGCTGAGACACCCCACAGCGCTGTATCCCGCGGACTGTATGCCGCTGCATACGATCTGGTTCAGTCTCTCATCATCTTCAACAACAAGCACGCGTACCATTTGTGTTTCCCCCTGATCATTCAATCTCATATTATCATATCATACCGGGTCAAGATATGCACGCAGGAATGCCCTGAAGGCTTGACATCACTCCCTGCATCGCATTACAATCATGCCATCCCGATTCCTGCATGCTGATGGAGGTACCTATGCAAGCATCCGTTTGTGCGCTGAAGAAGAACGCCGCAGGCTTTATCCATTCCTGTCTGGCTCCCTGCGAGGTGAAGACCAACCGCAATACCGGTCTGATCCGTTTGATCGCCTGCCTGACCATGCTGATGGATCATATGGGCAAAATGTTCTTTCCCCAGCTGCCCGTTATGCGTCTGATCGGCAGGCTTGCCTTTCCGCTGTTTGCCTACGGCATCGCCGTCGGCGCGGTATACACAAAGGATCCGGTTAAGTATCTTTCCCGTGTGGTGCTGCTGGCGCTCGTGTCGCAGCCGCTCTATGCGCTGGGGCTTGCGCATGAAAACACCGCGATGTACGCCGTGCCCTTTTGGCGCAATCCGCTCCTGAGCTCATGGACCTTCTACCTCAACAGCTGGCAAAAGCCCAGCATTCTGCTCTCCCTCTCGCTTGGTCTGGCCATCATGCTCTGTCTGCGCGGGAAGAAGTGGATTCTTGCCGCCGGTCTGTACATCCTCTGCGAGCGCATGACCGGCAAGCTTGATTACGGCGTTGCCGGTATTCGTCTCATGCTCCTGTTCTATCTGCTCTGCGAGCATCCTGCGCTGTCCTTTGCGGTCTGTACGGCCTATATGCTCTCATGGTCCGCCGGCTCCGGCTATACCTTCTTCGGCATGAGCTTTGGCATGCGCATCTTCGCGCTGCCTGCCATCCTGCTGACTCATCTCCCGATGAAGACCAATCTCCGGCTTCCTCGCTGGTTCATCTACGGTTTCTATCCTGCGCATCTCATCGTGCTTGCCATATTGTCTCACTGACCGGTTTTCTGAATACACTTCGCCTCTGCTGCACATGCTGATCCCATGCTGTGCAGCGGAGGCGATTGCATTGATTCATATCACACCGGGTGCGCCGCACGAATACCTCGGCACGCTTCTGAGCGCATTGATCATCGTGTTCTCCGCAATCGGGCTTACGATGCACGAGTGCTTTTACGCAGGCATCCGCAGAAAAGGCTTCTATTGCTACTTTACCAACCTGAGCAATCTGCTCGTTCTGCTCCACTTCGGGCTGATCTCTCCGCGGCTCTATACTCTCCCGCCGCTGTATCCGTTGATTCCGCATGCAGATTTCTTCGTCACAGCCAATATCATGCTGACCTGTACGGTATTCAGCAGCATACTGATGCCGCCGATTCTGAGCAGCCTTCGAGGCGCATCGCTTGACCGCCGCCTGATGATGATGGCATGCAGCAGCGCCGTCGAGCATCACATTGTGCCGCTCCTTACATTATGCTACTGGCTGCTCTGCTCCCCGGGAAAGGAACAACTCGGGATTGCCGATGCATGGATCTGGATGCTTTTCCCATCCCTCTATCTGCTCGGGGTTCTCCGCCGTGGTATGAAGGGTATCCCCATGTATGATACGGGGCTTGCCTATCCATACCCGTTCCTTGATATCGGCAGATACGGCGCAAAGGCTGTCAGTGCCGTATGCATCCGTCTCTGCGCTGCGGCGTTCGTCATTTCGGTTGCCGCTGTCGCGGTCGTAAGGCTCATCCTGTCATTCCGATAGCAAAGATCCGCTTACGGTAACTTTTTTCAAAAAAAGCTGTTGACAAAACCGGGGATGTCGGATATAATAACCTTCGTTGAAAAGCTTCGGCAACATATTGGGGAATTGTGTAACGGCAGCACCTACGACTCTGACTCGTATTGTCTAGGTTCGAATCCTAGTTCCCCAGCCATAAGCCTCCATGGTCAAGCGGTTAAGACGTCGCCCTCTCAAGGCGAAATCAGGGGTTCGATTCCC
>JAGBAV010000073.1 GCA_017938795.1 Clostridia bacterium | reverse complement strand
GTCACCAGCGGCGTCGCCGACGTGCGCAAGGTCATCAAGGAGGCGCAGGACCGCCGCTCCCTCTACGGGCAGGCGACCTACCTGCTGCTGGACGAATGCCACCGCTGGAACAAGGCGCAGAGCGACTCCATCCTCCCGGCGATCGAGCGGGGCGTGGTGCGCTTCATCGGCTCCACGACGGAAAACCCGCTCATCTCCATGACCCCGGCAATCGTCAGCCGGTGCCGGATCTTTGAATTCCGCCCGCTGGAGGAGGCGGACGTGCTCACCGCGCTTTCCCGCGCGCTCAAGGACGAGGAGCGCGGCTTCGGCGGCAGGCGCGTGGCGCTTGACGAGGATGCCGCCCACCACATCGCCCGCATCGCCAACGGCGACGTGCGCTCCGCGCTGGGCGCGCTGGAGCTCGCCGTGCTGACCACCGAGCCCGGAGAAGACGGCGTCATCCACGTGACCCTCCCGGTCGCGGAGGAGTCCATCCAGAAGCCGGTCATCCGCTGCGACGAATCCCTGTATTACGACATGCTGTCCGCCTTCTGCAAGAGCCTGCGCGGCAGCGACTCCGACGCGGCGCTGGCGTGGTTCGCCCGGCTGCTGTATGCCGGGGTCGACCCGCGGCTGATCGCACGGCGCATCATCGCCCATGCCAGCGAGGACGTGGGCCTCGCCAACCCGACCGCCATGCTGCAGGCCGTCGCCGCCTCGCAGGCACTGGAGGCCGTCGGCCTGCCGGAGGCGCGGCTGTCCCTCGCGCAGGCGATCATCGCCGTATGCGAGAGCCCGAAGTCCAACTCCGTCTCCATGGCGCTGGACGCCTGTACGGCGGACGCCGCGCAGGGCGGCTTCGGCGCGGTCCCTGTGCATCTGCGGGACACGCACTACAAGGGGCACGAGCGCCTCGGCTCCGGCAAGGCCTACAAGTACCCGCACGACTTCCCCGGGCACTGGGTCGCGCAGGAATACATGCCGCCGGAGCTGGCGGGCAGGCGCTACTACATCCCCTCCGATCAGGGGCAGGAGCTCAAGCTGCGCGAGCGCCGCAGGCTGCGCGGGCTGAACGACGAGTAAGCCGAATTTTGAACTTCGTATAAATCCACATTGGATATATCTGCCGCTTCGCGACGTGTTCCTTTCCTCCATTTCGGGATATCATAGACGTAATGAATCCACGATGGAGGGATCCCCATGCTCGTCTCCCACAAGACCATTGGACGCAATATCCGCAGCGCACGGCAGAGCGCAGGCCTCACGCAGGAGCAGACCGCTGAGCGGCTGCGCATCTCCCAGCTCCACTTTGGCCGCCTTGAGCGCGGCGAGCGCCCGGCCTCGCTGGAGCAGCTCGCGCAGATCGCCGGCGTTCTCGGCGTGACGACCGCCTCGCTGCTCAACGGCTGCGTGATGGACGAGCAATTCACCGCCGCGCCCAGCGACAGCGCAGTCTCCCTCGCGCAGAGCGTCGCCGCCCTCGCCAACGGCTGCTCGCCCAAGGCGCGCGCGCTGATGCTCTCGCTGTGTCAGGCCGTCGCGCAGAGCGACAAGGAAAGCGAGACCAAATAAGCGGGGCGCCGATCAATTTCACATAAAAACAGGGCTGTGATCCTTCACAGTCCTGTTTCTCTATTCTAGGGGTCTCGCTCAGCCCTCCCAGCCGAGGCGGCGGTAGTAATCAAGGAAGTTGCCGCCGGCGATGCGGGCGATCGCCTCCTCGCTGTAGCCGCGGCGGCGCAGGCCCTCGATGACCAGCGGGAAGCCGGCGGGGCTGTCGCAGTCGTCCGGCCAGACCTCGATGCCGTCAAAGTCACTGCCAAAGCCCACATGGCGATCCGCACCGAGCTGGCACATATAGTCGATATGGGTGACGATGTCCTCCGCGACGGCCTTTCCGCTGTCGCCGAGGAACCACGGATAGAAGTTCACGCCGATCCAGCCGCCGCGCTGCACCATGGCGCGGATCTGGTCATCGGAGAGGTTGCGGAAGTGATTGCGCAGCTTCTTCGCGCAGGAATGGGAGGCCATCGGCGGCTGGCTGTGCTTCTCCACCAGATCCCAGAAGCCGGCCTCGTTGAGGTGGCTGGTGTCCACGGCGATCTTCAATTCCGCCATGCGGCGCAGCAGCGCCCAGCCCTGCGGCTTGATGCCCTCGCGGCTGCCGTGCTTGGCGGGGTGGCCCATCTCGTTCTCGTTGTTCCACGTCACGCCGGCCATGCGCACGCCGTAGCCGTAGAATTCATCCACGCGATCGACCCGTCCCTCGAAGATCTCGCCGCCCTCGACGGACAGGAGCATCTTCACCCTGCCCTCCTCGGCCTCCAGCGGGGACATCGCCTGCACCCAGCCCTCCTCGCGGGCGAGGCGGGTGAACGCCTGATACTGCGCGATCGCCCTTTCGTACGGGTGGTCGCTCATGCCCTTGCTGCCGGCGAAGAGCGCGCAGGTCTGCAGGCTGACGCCGCCCTGCACCATGTGCTCCATCGTCACGCAGGGCGTCTCGTCCGGATGGAAAACGCGCATATTCAGCGTATCGCAATGCGTATCGCAGATGATCATGATTAGCTCCTCCTTCGGATCGGATGTGGGATCAGTATAGCGCAAAAGCTCAAGAAGAGCAAGCCTTTGGCACTCCCTCCGTCACAGCTTCGCTGTGCCACCTCCCTCAAGAGGGAGGTCTCAACGCTGCTTTTGCTTGCCTTGCGGCGTTGTCTCTGATAAGATACTTATGCAGAGCTGCTTATGAGACATATGGCCTTGATGACCGTCGAGTGTTTTCAGACCTCCCTCCTGAGGGAGGGGGACCAGCCGTCAGGCTGGTGGAAGGAGTGCCTCATGCCGATTCCGTATAAAAGAGAATTGATCCCTTACGCAAAGAAACTCCGTAAAGAAGCAACGCCTCAAGAGAATAAACTCTGGTACAGGTTTCTGAAAAACCATCCCATCAGGTTCCAACGTCAGAAAACAATTGATTCTTTCATTGCAGACTTCTATTGTTATCAGGCAAAGCTGATTGTCGAAATAGATGGTCAGCAGCACTACACGTCACAGGGATCAGCCTATGACCGCGACAGAACCGCTATCCTTATGCGTTACGGATTAGAGGTTATACGGTTTACCAATCAGGAGATAGACCAGCAGTTTCATTCCGTATGCAGCAGAATCAATCAGGCAGTTACGCAAAGAATGCCATCATCACCTTCTGATCATCAAGAGCTTTAAGCCAACTTTTATGCATCCACATGGAAGGATTTCCCTTCCTCATTCGTCGCATATACAAAGGAGGTAACAACGCCATGCGGAAACTGTTCCTGACCATTCTCCTGCTGTGCACGCTCGCCGCATCTGCATGCGCCGAAACGCGCAGCTATACCTACGGCGGCAGCGGTCATGACATCCTCTATGACGCAGCGGTCAGCGCAGACGGGCGCATCGTCCTGACCGGCACGACCGACTCAGCCGACGGCACGCTCTCCTCGCGCACCAAAGCCGGGCGCAGCGGCTGGGCGCTGTGCATCGACGCGCAGGGCCATGTGCTCTGGAACTTCTGTACGCGCCGGGGCTCATACGACACGCTGCGCTATCCCGTGTTCATGGAAGATGGCAGCGTGGCCATGCTGCTGGACACGTCCCACAGCGGGCTGTATGAGGTTGAATGGATTCTCCTTGACCGGGACGGAAATCAGCTGGAGCGGAAGATCCTTGACAGCCGGGGCGTGCCGTGGATTGTGAAAAGCGGCGGCGCAGCAGACGATCTGAGCAGCTATGTGATCCATGCGCTGAACAAGAAAACCACTGAACGCCTGAGCCTGCTCTATACGTTTGACGGCGAGCTGATCCGTGAAACGGATTACACTGAAGGCAAATACTTCCCCGACCCGGTCCTCGCCGACGGCACATGCATCACGATAGAGAACGATCAGGACGTGCCGCTTGATGTGACTGTGACATTCCATGCGCCCGCTTCGCCGCAGATGCTGCGCGTTGCGCCGGCCGACGGCAGCGACGGCGCGCTGCTGTACAGCCAGCCGGATGAAAGCAGCACGCCCCTCGGCAAATGCCTCACCGGCATTGACGTCACGCAGCTTGCCCCCGCAAAGGATGGTTTTATCTTTGTGCATGTGCAGGGCTATGACGGCTACATGCGCGCAGAAGACCTTGAAAGCATCAATACATACACCATCATGCCGTAAAGCAAAACCGCACCCGGTACGCCGGATGCGGTTTTTGTATGCGCTCTGATTACTTCTTCGCCGCCGGGACGATGACTTCCTTGCCGCCCATGTACGGACGCAGGGCCTCCGGAATGCGGACGGAGCCGTCGGCATTGAGGTTATTCTCCAGGAAGGCGATCAGCATGCGGGGCGGGGCCACGCAGGTGTTGTTGAGGGTATGGGCGAAGTACTTGCTGCCCTCCTTGCCCTTGACGCGGATGCCGAGGCGGCGGGCCTGCGCATCGCCGAGAGTGGAGCAGGAGCCGACCTCGAAGTACTTCTGCTGGCGCGGGCTCCATGCCTCGACGTCGCAGGACTTGACCTTCAGGTCAGCCAGATCGCCGGAGCAGCACTCCAGCGTGCGGACCGGGATATCGAGGCTGCGGAAGAAATCGACGGTGTTCTGCCAGAGCTGGTTGTACCAGTGCATGGAATCCTCCGGCTTGCAGACGACGATCATCTCCTGCTTCT
>JAGBAV010000072.1 GCA_017938795.1 Clostridia bacterium | reverse complement strand
GAATCCTCCTCTCAGGATCTTTATTCTTTCGGAGCCTGTTTGGCTTCTTTGCTGGGGTCCTTCGGCGCAAGGATCATGATCATATGGCGGCCTTCCGTAGACGGCTTGCGCTCCACAATAGCCACATCCTTCACGCGGGCAACGAAATCCTGCATCACAGCCAGACCAATCTCCTGATGGGTGATCTGGCGACCACGGAAACGGATCGAAACCTTGACCTTATCTCCACCCTGAAGGAACTTGATCGCAGCCTTCGCCTTGGTGAGGACGTCATTCTCCTCGATCGTAGCAGAGAGCTGCACTTCCTTGATGGAGACGACCTTTTGATTCTTGCGGATCTCGCGCTCCTTCTTGGCCTGCTCGTAACGGTACTTGTCATAGTCCATCAGCTTGCAGACCGGCGGCTTCGCAGTAGGAACGATCTTGACCAGATCAAGCCCTGCCTCTTCTGCCAGTTCAAGCGCCTTGCGGATCGGGAGAACGCCAAGCTGTTCGCCGTTCTGGTCGATCACTCGAACCTCCCGGTCGCGGATTTCCTCGTTCATCATCAGATCTACTGCCATGTTGTTTGCGATACACCTCCAAATAGTCTTGCACAGAGCGTGCAAAAAAGAGCGGGCAGAATCTGCCCGCTCCCTAACATCATAAAGAACGCCATTGTGCCGCGGCTGCTCATTTGCGCCGGGCGAGAAGCGGGCAAGCTTCTTCTTCGTACCCGAGTATTATACGACGAAGCCGCCCGGTTGTCAACAGGTTTTCTCCATGAATTGCTGATTTTTCCGTTTTATTTCGATTATTCCTTCTTGATGCCGCTGTTGAACTTATCCAGTGCCAGTGCGCACACAACGCCGACAACCATGCACACGATATTGACCAGCGCAGCGCCCACGCCGGCAGCAAAGCTGGCAAACGGGATAATCACAATCGTCGCCGCAATGACCACGCCGATGATGCCGTGGAAGGTCACGGAGTAATGATTCTTCACCAGGCTGTCCACCGCGCGGGAGAAGAGGATCACCGTCAGCAGCGCGCCGATACCGCCGGGAATCAGCACGCCAAAGTCAATATTGCCGATGCCGTTGATGAACGGCGTATACAGGCCAAGGGGCATCAGCAAGGTGGAAAAGCTCATGCCCGGCGCGATCACACTCAGCGCAAGGCAGAAACCGCAGAAGAGATACCACGCAAAATTCGGCACGATCTGCAGAGAGATGACGCGCAGCGTCACCAGCAGCGCCAGAACCAGCGCAAACGTCGTGCCCATCGAAATAAAGGAAGCCTTGCTCCTGCCCTGCTCGCCCGCCTCGCGGTAGAGGGAGGGGATCATGCCGGCAATCAGGCCGACAAACAGGCAGACGGACGGATCCGGATAGCGGTCCAGCAGGAAGCCCAGCACCTTTGCAATCCCGAGGAAGCCGACCACAACGCCGATACCAATCGGGATCAGCAGGCTGATATGCTTCTTCACTGCCTTGAGCGGATTGGCCAGCACCTCCATAATCGGCTGATACACGCCGAAGATGACGCACAGCACGCCGCCGGAGATGCCCGGCAGCACGGCGCCCAGACCGATCAGCGCGCCCTGAAGAATCCTGAAGAGGAACTGCGCGTTCCCCGCTTTCTTATTCATCTGACTCAAAGTAATCGCCCTTTCAATATGTCATCAATACCTTGTATCCGCGCCCGCGAGGACGCCGCATTATTGTATCAGTTAATAAGGAATGCGTCAAGCCGTCGTTCCTGTCTTGACAAGCTTTTTTTGCATCTGTATACTACCTCTGTCATCACCCTCAAGGAGGAAGGAATGCCCATGAAAACCGTACTCGGCTGCATCCGCAAGGCGGATACCGATTTTGAGATGATCGCGCCCGGCGACCGCATCGCCGTCGGCGTCTCCGGCGGCAAGGACAGCCTGCTGCTGCTGTATGCCCTCTCCCTTTACCGCAGATTCTCCGGCAAGGATTTCACCCTGCAGGCCATCACGCTGAAGATGGGACTGGAACCCTTTGATGTCGGGCCCCTCCGTGAGCTTTGTCAGCAGATCGACGTCCCCTATACCGTCATCGAAACAGAGATCGCGCATGTCATCTTCGACATCCGCAAGGAGACCAACCCCTGTGCGCTGTGCGCAAAGATGCGCCGCGGTGCGCTCAACGACGCCGCAAAGGCTGCCGGCTGCAACAAGGTTGCTCTGGGGCATCACCGCGAGGACGCCACAGAGACCCTGCTCATGTCCCTGATCTTCGAGGGGCGCCTGCACACCTTCCATCCCAATACCTACCTCTCCCGCAGGCAGATCACCGTCATCCGCCCGATGATCTACACGCCGGAGAAGCACGTCATCCATGTCGCCAAGGAGCTCAATCTCCCCGTCGTCCATAATCCCTGCCCCGCGGACAGGCATACCAAGCGTGAGGAGATCAAGGAGCTCGTCAGGACGCTCTCTAAAACCTATCCGCACCTGAAGGACTATATGCTCTCCGCGCTGCAGAATACCGAGCAGTATGGTCTGTGGGATAAGAAGCAGATCGGCGGAGAGGACATACAGAAGTAACCGCATACAAAGAGAGGGATCGCCATGAGCGCCATATTGCGATCAACGCTGAACACACGCATTCTCCCTGATGGTTCCGGGCGGTTCATCCGCAGCGATGCACCAATCCATCTGACCTGCGAAGAAATCAACCAGCTCCGAAACAGCGGCGTGACCACCATTGTCGATCTGCGTTCCCCTGAGGAGGCTGCAGCGAAGCCCTGCCCGCTGCAGCATGCAGAAGGCTTCTGCTATCATCTGCTTCCCGTCACAGGCGGCGGCAATACGCCGTTATCGCGCGAGCATCTGCACGAAGTCTATCGGAATATGGTCGATGCGCGCATGGATGAGATTCTCACTCTCCTCCTGCACGCCCCATCCCGCATCCTTTACTTCTGCACAGCAGGAAAGGACAGGACGGGCGTTGTCTCCGCCCTCCTGCTGCGCCGGCTCGGCTGCAGTGATGATGTGATTATCCGCGATTACATGGCGTCCAAATCCAATCTGATGGATATGCTGACCGCCTACGCCGCCGCCCATCCGGAGGTGTCGCTGGACGTGATCGTCCCCCGGGAAGAGAACATCTCGCTTCTTCTCCATCACACCGCGGAGCAGTCCCGTGCTTAAGGTCTGCCGCCATATTCCCCTCGAGGCACAGCGCCTGATACGCTGCGTCACGATGGTCTGGCAGCACTGCGATGATCATATCCGGGTGCTGATCCGCGACGATCTGTCTGCCGGAACGTCTCTCCGCTGAGTCTCCATAACATCAAAAGCGCCAGAGTCATCGCTGCTCCGGTGCTAATTTCATGCATATCATTATCCGTTTTGCTTACAGATCATCCATCAGCACAGCATCCGCCCGGCTGCGCACACGCTCACTGAGAATGGCGTGAGCCAGCTGCTGCAGCTCCGCCGCCTCAAAGAGCACGATGGAGCCAAAGGGCGCAATCAGCGTCCGCTCAATCGCACAGCGATACGCCGTCAGCTTGCGCAGCATCGCCTCGACCAGCTGCTCCTCTTTCTCCTCCTGCGCCAGCAGGAATGCAATCTCATCAGTGAACTGCATGTACAGCCTGAGCAGCAGCAGCGCGTATGTCTCTGCGTCCGTCACATAGAATTCCCCGCTCGCCGCGCCCTGCTCAAGGATGGCTTCCAGCGCGGGCTGCATACCCTCAAGCTGGCTCTGTTTCATCTTCTCGCGCATCAGCGCGCCGTCCTCGCGGTAGGCCACGCCGATGAGCAGCGAGACAAAGCTCTTGTTCTCCCCGCCCCACAGCGGCGTGCCGTGCAGCAGCGCATTCAGCCGCTGTACAGCCGTCATGCCCTCCTGCAGCACAGCCTGCCGCGCGCGCTCGCAGCTCTCCTGCGCGCGCTGCTCACAGATCGACTCCAGCACAGCCAGCTTGCTGTCAAAATGATGATAGAAGCCGCCCTTGGAGAATTTCATTTCGGCGAGGATATCCTGCACCGATGTTTTCTCATAGCCCTTCGCGTAAAACAGACGCTCTGCCGTTGCCAGCAGCTCGCCCCGGCGTGCATCGCCCTTCTTCATATTGACGTCATGCCTTCCTTGTGTTATTCCCCGCTGCCCGATCCATCGTTGAAGAGGATCTCATCCTGATACATCGGGTAGTTTGTCGTCCATAGCTTCTCGCGGCGGATCTCTTCCCCCGCATTGTTCTTATAGACCTTATAGGTGTCCACGACATATCCTGTGCGCTTGGATCTGCCCTTTTTGGTTGTGCCCACAGGCAGCGTCTCATCCAGCGTATAGGTGATATCATTGGACGGCTTGATGGTGCGGATCACCTCAGATTCAAGATCAATCGTCATGCCGTCCTCAAGCAGCTGACCGTAGACCTCCACCGTCACCTTCCTGTTCTCATACCACGCCACCACAAACACCGGGAACTGCCCGTTATTGCGGAAGACGAAGTCCAGAGACGGCCAGTTGACCGTGGCATCCTCGCCCTTGTTGACGTAGGTGGACGGCCAGCTGTGCGCAGACCGCTCCACAATCTGGAGATCCGCGCGCACCACAGCGTTAAAGAGCGTGGACGACGTCTGGCAGACGCCGCCGCCGGTATCATCCACCAGCACGCCGCCGGCAATCGCACCGGCCTCGCGGTATCCCTTCTCGCCCGTGCGCTTGCCCGTGCAGTTATTGAAGGACATCGTTTCGCCCGGCTTGACCATCCGGCCGTTCAGCGCATCGGCAGACAGCGCAATGTTCGTGTTGCGGTCATTGTCCCTTGTCGTTTCCGTCGTGAAGGATGAAATCCTGCCGAAGACGCCTTCAAGCTGCGCCTTTTTCAGCGCAGGCTCCACCGTCTCGCCGTAGACAATGATCACGCTGTCATAGGCGTGCGCGTCCAGCGCGGCAAGGATATCGCTGTGCAGTCTCTCCCTGTCAATCCGGTATCCGGAAACCGCTTCTGTAAAGGTAAAGCTCCTCGCATTGACGTCAAATGCGTCAAGCGTCGCATCCTTCGCCTCAACGTCGAGGCTGTCCCCGATGATATCCACCAGCCCCTGCACCGCTGCACGGTCATATTCAAAGCCGGTTGTGAAGCTGACGCCCTGCGTCCTTGCGCGCTCAATCTCGTAATAGCGTTCCTCCAGCGTGCCCACCCTGCCGACATTGTAGGCGCGGTCAAGCACCAGCTGCGCATTGAAGGTAACGGGCACCTCCTGCGAGGTGATCTTCCATCGTCTTTCCCCCGCAGCGACGACCAGAGAGAATGCATCAGCCGTCTGCTGCTGCCTTCCGGCGAACAAAGCCGCCGCTTCCTCGCGGCTCATGCCGCCAAGCTCCACGCCATCCACCGTGACGCCGGGGTAGTATTCCGTCTGTACAGCAGTTTTACGGATGGCGGCATACATATCATATGCCGCCATCCGTTCCTGATATAGTTTTGCGCCATAGATCCACAGAGCCGCGCACCCTGCGATCACCACCAGCGCCCAGACCGGAAACAGCCTTCTCTCTTCTTTTGCACGCCTCTTATTCCGGCGATCGAAAGCCATGTTCCTCTCCTCTGATTCAATATTCTTTCATCGGCCTGCCATCAGGATTTCCTGTTGGCGTCCAGCGTCTCAAAGAGCTCCTTCTCATTCATTCTGTAGGACAGAATGTGGAGGCTGTCGGACAGATGCACGTTGTTGACCGCCACGCCCTCCGGCAGGCTCAGGTCAACAGGCGCAAAATTCCAGATGGCGCGCACGCCGCCCTTGACGAGCATATCCGCCGTCTGCTGCGCATAAGCCGCCGGCACAGACAGCACAGCGATATCCACCTTGTGCGCCGCAAGCCAGCCCTCGAGCTTCTCCATCGGCTGCACGAGCGTACCGTGCACGTCCACGCCGACCAGCGCGGGCGACACGTCGAACATCGCCTGTATCCCGAACCCCTCGCGCTCAAAGCCGGCATAATTCGCCACAGCGCGGCCGATATTGCCCGCGCCGACGATGATCACATGGTACTGATGATTCAGCCCAAGAATCTCACCGATGCGCTCCTTCAGGTTGGCGACATGGTAGCCATAACCCTGCTGACCAAAACCGCCGAAGCAATTGATATCCTGACGGATCTGAGACGCCGTCAGGTTCATCCGTTCGCCAAGCTCCTGAGAAGAGATACGCACAACGCCAGCCTTTTCAAGCTCACGGAGATGACGATAATACATGGGCAGTCTGCGGACAACCGCATCCGACACCCTCGATTTGTAAGCCATATGTAACGCTCCCATCCAAGCCCAATACAGGCATTCTATTATCGTAGTATAGCAGAACCTTCTGCCGGAAACAAGCATCAATTCCAAATTTAGCCGTATCGGACAGGATTTTCTTCATACTGATCGCTGCAGCTTCCGCATCAGCCCTCGTTCAGCCTCATCGTCCGAAAGAGCGCATGCGCAGGCGTTCCTTCTTGCGCTCGGATTTCTCCCGGGGAGAATTCGCCCCGCGCAGCGGCCCTGTCAGCTCAAGATCAATCGCGCCGACCGCCAATTCCACGCTGCTCACGCGCACGCTGAGCGGCTGCCCGAGCGAGAATACCGCGCCGGTCCGTTCGCCCCGCAGCGTCATCCGCCGCTCATCATACTCAAACCAGTCGTCAAGCCCTCTCACATGGATAAAGCCCTCCGCGCCGTTGGGCAGGGCAACATACACGCCCCAGTCGCTCACACCGCTGACCGTCCCCTCGTAGACCTCGCCCACATGCGACGCCATGTACCGCGCCATCATCAGCTTGTCCGCCATGCGCTCCGCCTCCATAGCCGCGCGCTCGCAGTCTGAGCTGCGCACAGCCGCATCCGCAAGCGCATCACCCCTGAGCGCAGCCCGCCGCCCGGTCAGCACAGCCGTCAGCGCACGGCTGACCACCAGATCCGGATAGCGGCGGATCGGCGAGGTGAAGTGGCAGTAATCCGTCATCGCCAGGCCGTAATGCCCCAGCGGCTGCGGATCATACCGGGCCTTTTGCATGCTGCGAAGCGCCAGCGCCGCGATCACATCATGCTCCGGCCTGTCCTTCGTTCCCTCCAGAATCCTGCGGATATCCCCCGGCTTCGCCCCGCGGCCCAATCCCCTCGCATCCACGCCGATCGCCGAAAGGAAATCGCGGAAGATCCCCAGCTTCTCCGGGTCCGGCCGCTCATGCACGCGATACAGCAGCGGGATCCCCTTCTCCCGGGCCTCCTTCGCCACGCAGGCATTGGCCGTGAGCATATAGTCCTCAATCATCAGCTCCGCCTCGCCGCGTTCACGCGTGACGATTTCCACAGGCTCCCCCTTGTCGTCCAGAACAAACTTCGGTTCCGGCGTTTCAAAGTCGATGCAGCCGTCCGCCTGCCTGCGCGCGCGGATCCGGTCAGACAGCCTGCGCATCTGCTCAAGCGTTCTGACAAGCTCCGGATGCAGCGCGCCAAGCCTCTCTCTCTGGTTTTCATCGCCTGCAAACAGCGCGTTGACATCGTCATAGACCAGCCGCGCATCCGACCGGGTGATGCTGCGGGCGAGGCGCAGGCCGACTGCCTCGCCGTCCTCCGTCATCTCCACCAGGGCGCTGATCGTGAACTTATCCTCGCCCGGGCGCAGCGAGCATACGCCGTTGGACAGCCGCTCCGGCAGCATCGGCAGCACCCGCCCGGGGAGATACACGCTCGTCCCCCGCAGGTATGCCTCTTTATCCAGCGCGCCGCCCTGCGGCACATAGTGCCCGACGTCCGCAATGTGGACGCCAAGCTCCACGTGACCGTTGTCAAGCGCCCGCAGGCTCACCGCATCGTCAAAGTCCTTCGCATCCCTGCCGTCAATGGTGAAGGACAG
Source organism: Clostridia bacterium (assembly GCA_017938795.1). Taxonomy (GTDB): domain Bacteria; phylum Bacillota; class Clostridia; order Christensenellales; family Aristaeellaceae; genus Ventricola. Next base: position 37,802 of record JAGBAV010000072.1, on the reverse strand, counting down.
CAGGCTTCGCAGATCCTCGCGCCCCGGATCATCCTCAAGGCGTGCGGGACGAAGGCGCTCCGCCTCCTCAAGCGCAGCCTCAGGAAAGTCCGTGCGCAGATGCGCGCTGATCACCAGCGCATCCAGCGCAGCGCTCGCCCGATCAAAGCTGCCGATAACCCCGCCAATCCGGCAGAGCAGCCCGCCCTCATGCTCCCATCGGATGACCTCCGCGCGCACGATATCACCCTCCTTGGCGCCGTGCAGGCTTCCGTCAATCTCCACCGAAGACGGGAGACGGCGCTCCATCGGCTCCAGATAGACGCCGCTTTTGGTCATGAACAGCACGCCGACCATCGTCTCATGCGCACGATGGACAACGCGGCGCACGACAGCCATCTCCCCGCCGACAGGCTCCGCGAGCACGCGGTCGCCAAAGAGCGCGCCCATCGCCCGTTCCTTCCGGCAGGCGTAGACCGTCTTATCCTCCGCCTCCAGCTTCACATTCCCGTGATACATTCCGCGCGCAGTGAGCTCGATCAGCCTTCCCTTGGGCTGGGTATCGCGCGGCGCAAGCAGATCATCCAGCGAGATCCTCGCCGAGTAACGCTCTGCGCCCGGGTATGCCTTCGAAGGCCTTGGGCTCCGCTCCGTTGCGCGTCCTCTGCCGTCAGGCTTTTTCCTGTATTTTTTCATGAATCCCCATCTCCAGTTCATTCGTCGTCACATGCCGCAGGATTCCCGCTTGCCATGCGCGCCATACCCGCGCACCCATGCGCCGAACGCAAAGGAAAAGAGGCCAAAGCAAACGCTTTAGCCTCTTTCATTTCAATTAGCCAATCACCGCAACGATCAGCGCGCAGATGATGAACACACCAGCGGACACCTTCGTCGCAAGAGAGAGCTTGCCTTCCATCGTCTTCGCCTTGTTCTTTCCGAAGAAAGTCTCGGCGCCGCCGGCAATCGCACCCAGACCACTCTGTTCGCCGGGCTGGAGCAGGACGGTCGCGATGAGAATCAGGGCGGTGATCACCAGAACAACGGTGATAATGCCGTTAAGGATCGCCATATATCTACGCCTCCTCGTCTCTTCAGGCAGCTTAGCGCTTGGAGAACTGCGGAGCGCGGCGGGCGGCCTTCAGACCGTACTTCTTACGCTCCTTCATACGCGGATCGCGCGTGAGGAAGCCAGCCTTCTTGATGGCCGGACGGAGCTCCGGATCAGCCTTCACCAGCGCACGGGAGATGCCGTGGCGGATAGCGCCGGCCTGGCCAGCGAGGCCGCCGCCGTAAACATTCACCAGAACGTCATAGCGGCCTTCAAGAGCGGTCAGCGCGAGCGGCTGACGAACAGTCATCTTCAGGGTCTCCAGACCAAAGTAGTTGTCGATCTCACGACCGTTGATCACGATCTTGCCCTCGCCCGGAATGAGGCGAACACGAGCAATGGCCTTCTTACGGCGGCCAACAGCCTGATACTGAACCTGTGCCATGTGTCAAACACTCCTTCCTGCTATTACTTCACCAGCTCGAGCATTTCCGGCTTCTGAGCCTCATGCTCGTGCTCGGCGCCGGCATACACGCGCAGCTTGCGCGCCATCTGACGGCCCAGCGGGCCCTTGGGCATCATGCCCAGAACCGCATGCTTCACGGCGAACTCCGGCTTCTCAGCCATGAGCTTGCCGTACTTGGTCTCCTTGAGGCCGCCGGCGTAACCGGAATGATGATAGTACACCTTCTGGTCGAGCTTCTTGCCGGTCAGGACAACCTTCGCCGCGTTGATGATGATCACATGATCACCGGTGTCGCAGTGGGGGGTGTAGGTGGGCTTGTTCTTGCCGCGCAGAATCGCAGCAACCTGGCTGGCCAGGCGGCCGAGCGTCATGCCGTCGGCGTCAACAACATACCACTTGCGCTCGACGGTCTGGGCATTTGCCATAAACGTTTTCACGTGAATTCCTCCTGATATCCATGATATCCACAGATGATGCTTCGCGCTGGTCAGACGCTCCGCGAGAACGCGCGCACGAACTCCCGGGGCTAACAGGATGAACATACGCAATGGTTATTTTAACCTGAAACATCCCCGTTTGTCAAGCCTTTTCCGCCTTGTTTTTTCAGGAATTTTTCAGCTTTTTCTCTCTTTCGCCGATGGTCAGCCATCTGCCCGTCTTAAAGCGCGCGTATACGACAAGCGCGCGCGTCGTCTGGTCCAGCACGATGGTCATCCATGCGCCGGTCAATCCCCAGCCGAAGGTATAGATGAACGGACCGGCCAGCATCACGCGGAAGATCCAGATGCCTGCGATCGACGCATACAGCGGGAACTTCGTATCCCTCGCGCCGCGGAGGCCTGCGGCAATCGGGAGCTGTGTGCAGATGCCCGGCATGCCCAGCGCGATGAGCTTGAGCACGCCCGCGGACAGCGCCGCCACCTGCGCGTCATTGGTATACAGGCGCACGATGTACTGCGAGGATGTGAGGAAAAGCGCGGCCATCAGCACCGCCACGCACATGCTGATCCTGTGGATCATGCGGATGAAATCCCTTGCCTTCTCCTTCTTCCCCGCGCCCAGGCTCTGGCCGACCAGCGTGGTCGCGGCTACGCCGAACGCCTGACCGGGCATCCACGTCAGGCCGTTGATGCTCAGGCCGATCTGGTGCGCGGCGAAGACCGCCGTGCCAAGGCCGGAGACCTGACGGGCAAAGATCACAAAGCCGATCTGCATGAGCAGCTGCTCGAGCATGCTCGTCGAGCCGACGCTCAGGATCCGCCCGATCCACTTGCGGCTCATCCTCCATCCGCCGCGGACGCTCAGCTGCACAGCCGTATGCGAGCGGAAGATGACCATCATCGCCATCGCGCAGCCGATATACTGGGAGAGCATGGTCGACAGGCCGGCGCCGTATACGCCCAGCTTCGGCATGCCGAACTTACCATAGATAAAGGTATAGTTGCCGATGACATTGAGCATATTGGCCGTCAGGTTATAGATCATCGGCATGCGCGTCAGGCCGACGCCGCGCAGCGACGCCGTGATGGCAAAGGTGATCGCCTGCGGCAGGAGCCCCAGCGCCACCACCTGCAGATAATCGCGCGCGTAGGCATAGGTATCCGCGCCTGCGCCCATGAAGCTGACCACAGGCCCCGCCAGAAGATAGACGACCGCCATCGCCGCAAGGCCGATGAGGCTGCACATCATCAGCGCGTTGCGCGCAATCTGCCTCGCGCTCTTCTCTTCCCTCGCGCCGATAGCCCAAGCCACGCCCGCCGTTGTGCCGACATTCAGCGCGATCATGATGCTGCGCGTCAGGTTGAGCGGGTTATTGGTCAGCCCCACCGCCGCAATGGCCACAGCGGAGATATCGCTCTGGCCAAGCATGATGGTATCCACCATGGTAAACAGATGGGAAAGCACGAGCTCAAACAGCGCGGGAATCGTAATGGACAGAACGCGCCTTGTATCCTCTCTGTTCAGACAGAGCCCCTTTGTCAGTGCCTGCATGACTTCTCCTCATTTCTCTGTATGTATCGGGGGCGCTGCTGCAGTCCGCCGCGCGCCTCCTTTCTACTATATACATTATCCTTGAAAATTGCAAATGATTTATCCGTATGATTTCTCAGCCGTCCGGCAGGATTATTGAATTGTATTCATCACACTTGACAAATCCATTCATCTTATGTACAATGTCATTCAAGTTCATATTCTAACCTGAAAAGATGATGATGGGAATCAATCAGAAGGTCACATCCGTCAAGAGAGCCGGCGTTCGGTGCAAGCCGGTCGGAAGCCTTTTTGAGATCTCCTCCCGGAATTGCGCAGGCGAACCTACAGTAGTCTGCGACGGATGACCCCGTGACCGGTCAGGCCTTGATAGAGGCCGTGAGGGCTGCTCTGCAGCCGAATTAGGGTGGTACCGCGCGAAGCGTCATGATTTCTGCGCCCCTAAGCCGCACTTGCGGCTGGGGCGTTTTTCTGTCCCCGGCTGTTACCGCATCGGGCTGCCGCGCCCGCACGCTGAAAGGAGAATATCATCATGTACGAAGGTTTCAAAAAGTATATCCCCTTCACCCCCGTCTCCCTGCCGGACCGCACATGGCCCGACAAGCGCATCGAGAAGGCGCCGGTCTGGTGCTCCGTCGATCTTCGCGACGGCAATCAGGCGCTGGTCACCCCGATGAATCTGCAGGAAAAGCTGGAGTATTTCAAGCTGCTGGTCGAGCTGGGCTTCAAGGAGATCGAGGTTGGCTTCCCCTCCGCCTCCGAGACCGAGTATGAGATCCTGCGCGCGCTCATCGACGGCGGCTACATCCCCGACGACGTGACCATTCAGGTCCTCGTGCAGGCGCGCGAGCATCTGATCCGCAAGACGTTCGAGGCCGTGCGCGGCGCGAAGAACGTCATCATCCACTTCTATAATTCCACCTCCACCCTGCAGCGCAAGGTCGTCTTCAAGAAGGACATGCAGGGCATCATCGATATCGCCGTCGCCGGCGCGAAGCTCGTGCGCGAGCTGACCGAGGCGGACGCAGGCTCCGGCACCAACTACCGCTATGAGTATTCCCCGGAGTCCTTCTCCGGCACGGAGATGGATTTCGCCGTGGACATCTGCCATCAGGTGATGGAGACGCTCGGCGCGACAAAGGAGAACCCTGTCATCCTCAACCTGCCCAATACCGTTGAGATGTGCACCCCCAACACCTACGCCGATCAGATTGAGTACTTCATCCGCCACCTGCCCAACCGCGAGGCGGCGATCATCTCCATCCATCCGCACAACGACCGCGGCACCGGCGTCGCCTGCACGGAGCTGGCGCTCATGGCCGGCGCGGAGCGCGTGGAGGGAACGCTCTTTGGCAACGGCGAGCGCACTGGCAATCTGGATATTGTCACCGTCGCGCTGAATATGCATACCCAGTGCATCGACCCGATGCTCGACTTCTCCCATATTGATCATGTGCGCGACATCTATGAGCGCTGCACAAAGATGCACGTGCCGGAGCGCTGGCCCTACGCCGGCAAGCTCGCCTTCACCGCGTTCTCCGGCTCCCATCAGGACGCCATCAACAAGGGCCACGAATACATGCGCGACTCGAAGTCCCCGTACTGGGAGATCCCGTATCTGCCGATTGACCCGGCGGACGTCGGCCGCGAGTACGAGCCGGTCATCCGCATCAACAGCCAGAGCGGCAAGGGCGGCGCGGCCTTCATCATGGACCACAACTTCGGCTATCACCTGCCCAAGGCGATGCATCCGGAGTTCGGCCAGGTCGTCCAGCTCGAATGCGACAAGACCGGCCGCGAGCTCACGCCGGACGAGGTCATGGGCCTGTTCCGCCGCGAGTTCCTCAATATCAGCTCTCCCTACGCGCTCTCCCGCGCAAAGTTCTACGAGGAGGCCATCGCCGGCAGCTCCGCGAACGTCACCCATTTCTCCGGCGTGCTGAGCGTGAGCGGCCAGTTCGTGCAGCTTGAGTCCCGCGGCAACGGCCCGATCGACGCCTTCTTCAATGCGCTGGGGCAGGCCGGCGTGGAGGGCTACTCCTTCATCACCTACCACGAGCACGCCATTTCGAAGGGCTCCGACTCTCAGGCCGTCGCCTACATCCAGCTGCGCGCCCCGGGCGGCCGCCGCATCTACGGCGTGGGCACCGAGCACAACATCAACTTCGCTTCCGTCAAGGGCATCCTCAGCGCAATCAACCGCTTTGAGAACGGGAAACTATAAAGTCATCTTTCATCCGGAACCGTCAGGCTTATCCTGACGGTTCCTTTTTTTGCGGGAATCAGGTGGCATCATGCTCCGCAGCCGCTTCCCTTGCGTTCGCATACGGCATGTGATAGAATGGCTGTGCAGCCAGAATCCGGCTTGCACAAAAGCCGGAATGCATCACACAAAAAAGGGGGGCTATGCCATGGACTGCGCTTTTTTCGGTCAATGGTTTCTAGGATTTGAAGAAGGCCTGAATGAGATTGATTCAGAAGCCAGAGAACACCTGCTGAAGCATTGCGCCAGACGCTGCGCAGATACAGGCGTTCTGCAGTCATATCTTCGCCTGTATCAGGCGGTGAACGGAGACCGGGATGCTTTCTATCGCAGGCTGAGCGAGCTTGGTCATGTCCGCGGCGAAGTTGTTGTGCCCGGAAAGGAATACCGTATCTGCTTCCCGGAATGCGCATGCGACCTGCACACCGCCTGCGGTGTGAACACCCCCGGTCTGTGTGAATGCTCGAGGCAAAGCATCCTTTATATCGCGCAGAGCGTATGGGGAGACGGGCAGATCCGCGCAGAACAGGTCAGCACCATTCTGTCAGGCGATCCGGAATGCCGGTTCAGCGTGATCTTTGACTGAGCTTCCATCCCGGCCCGCAGGCAAATCCCGGCCGATCATCGCCTTCTCACTCTTCATTTTTTCTTCAATCTGTGATATACTGATTGTGTATGTTCATTCATTATTTCATCAAGGAGAACTGTTATTATGAAAAAGACTTTCGGCGTGATCGGCTGCGGCTTCCTGGGCGGCATCGTCATCGATGCGTACTGCAAGGGTCTGCTCCCGGATTATGAACTCATCGGCGTGTACAGCGTCCCGACGGAGGATGCGGTCAAGGCCTCTGTGAAGGCCGACTGCGCCTGCTGCGCGGACGTGGACACCATGATCGCCATGAAGCCTGATTATATTGTCGAGACCGCTTCCGTCGAGTGCGTGCGCGAGAACGCCGTAAAGATTCTGGAGAGCGGCATCAACCTCGTGCTCGTCTCCATCGGCGCGTTTGCCAACGCCGCGCTCTATGAGCAGGCGAAGGCTGCGGCCATCCGCGGCGGCGCGAAGATCCACCTTGCCTCCGGCGCGATCGGCGGCTTTGACGTGCTGCGCACCGTGAGCCTGATGGCCGAGGCGCAGGGCCTTGCGGAGACCTCCTCCATCGAGACCCATACCGGCTGCAAGGGCTTCATCCCCACCCCGGTCTGGGAGGATGCGCTCCTCACCGAGCAGAAGACCGTCTTCACCGGCAACGCGAAGCAGGCCATTGCCTCCTTCCCCCGCCGCGTGAACGTCGCCGTCGCCACCTCCCTGGCCACCACCGGCCCGGAGGTCACAAACGTCATCATGCACTCCGTACCCAACTGGCAGGGCGATGACCACAAGATCACCGCGGAGATCGACGGCGTGAAGGCTGTGGTCGACATCTACTCCCGCACCAGCGCCATCGCCGGCTGGAGCGTCGTCGCGCTCCTGCGCAATCTGGCCTCTCCGGTCTGCTTCTTCTAAAATCACCCGCCGCCCCGGATACATACCAAAGCACCACAGGAGGGTTTTATGGAAGGCTGCCTGTATTTCATTCTTCTGATGATTGTGGTCTTTATCGGCGCGATTGTCATCAGCGCCCTGCTGGCTACCGTCATCTCCCTCTTCACGCTGATCTTCCACAGGCGCTGGGACTGGCGCAGGCATTTTGAGTCTGTCTTCGAGGTCGTCTCCCATATCGCCGTCTTCATTCTTGACGTCGGCGGTTCCTCCATCAGCAGCAGTTCCAGCAGCTCCGGCAAGAGCTCCGACAGCAGCTCTGACAGCAGCTTCGGCGGCGGTTCCTCCCGCGGCGGCGGCTCCGGGCGCAGCTTCTGATTCTTCCTGCAGATCTATCCTCTATCAACCAACCATAAAGGAGTACAGCCATGTTCAATAAGCTCGTTGCCATTGAGCCCGTCAGCCTCATCCCCTCTGCCGAGGTGAAGCTGAAGGACTACGCCAAGGAAATCGTCATGTACCCGGATATCCCCGCCGACGACGAGGAGATCCTGCGCCGCATTGGCGACGCTGACGCCGTTCTGGTCAGCTACACCTCCCGCATCAACCGTTGGGTGATCGAGCGCTGCCCGAATGTGAAGTACATCGGCATGTGCTGCAGCCTGTACTCTGAGGAGAGCGCGAACGTTGATATCGCCTGCGCGCGTGAGCGCGGCATCCGCGTGCTCGGTATCCGCGACTACGGCGACCGCGGCGTCGTGGAGTATGTGCTCCATGAGCTGACCGGCCTGCTGCACGGCTTCGGCATGCCGATGCTGCGCGACGAGCCGGTGGAGATCTACGGCCTGAAGGTCGGCGTCGTCGGCCTCGGCGTCTCCGGCAGGATGATCGCCGACGCCCTCGCTTTCCTTGGTGCGAAGATCAGCTACTATGCCCGCGCCCCCAAGGCGGACGCCGAGGCTGCCGGCTATACCTACAAGGCGCTTGACGAGCTGCTCGCGGACAGCGAGGTCGTCTTCTGCTGCCTGAATAAGAACGTCCTGCTGCTGCAGGCGCCGCAGTTCGAGGCGCTGGGCGACGGCAAGGTGCTCTTCAACACCTCCATCGGCCCCGGCTTTGACCCCGCTGCAATGGAGGCGTGGGTGCGCCGCCCGGGCAACTATTTCTTCTGCGACACGAAGGCTGCTGCCGGCGCTGTCAGCGAGGATTTCTTCTCCCTGCCCAATGTGCATTGCCCCGCCGTCTCCGCCGGCCGCACGAAGCAGGCCTTCGTCCTGCTGAGCGAGAAGGTGCTCGCCAATATCGAGACCGCGCTGGCCGAGATCGGCTGATCCCTCTCCGTATAATACCCATATTCACACACGCCGGGCTGCACGCACAGTCCGGCGCTTTTTATGTTAAGGCATGCGTCCGTCCTTCCCCTTGCCCGTCGGATACGCATGTGGTACAATGACGACATCTGCAGCACAATCAGTACGACAGGAGGCATGGAACCATGATCGGCGTCGGCATCTATGTCAAGGACAGCCCCAGCGCTGCCGCTCTGTATCAGGCGGCTTTTGGCCTTACACTGGGGTATCACGTTCTGAACAAGGACGGTACCTATTTCCACTCAGAGTTTCATCGCGGCGGCGAGCCCTTCTGCTCCGTCGTCGAGGCCCGGCAGGAGACCCTGACGGACAGGCAGCCTGTCGAGCTGGGTGTCGAGTTTGATTCGCGTGATGCGCTGGAGCATGCATTTACCCTTCTTTCTGACGGCGGGCATGTGGATATGGAAATCGGCGAGCTGCCGTGGAGCCCCTGCGCCGCCATGGTGCGCGACAGGTACGGCGTCCGCTGGTTCCTGTCCATGCCCCAGCACCGGCCCGCAGACGGCTGGTCGCCCGATGATGAGGCGTAGCCCTCAGGTTCTGCGGCATGTCTGCCCATTGTCCCTTCAGCGGCATATCCAAAGGAGCCGTCAGTCGACCTGACAGCTCCTTCTTTCATCTTCGTTTTTCCCGTTCACCGGCGCGCTTCACATCCGCTTGTCCTGCACGAGAATCTCGCCCGTCTCCACACGGACAAAGTATCCCTGCCCATGACGGCAGAGCGGGCAAAGAGCCGGCGCCTCTTTCCCCGTGTGGATATGCCCGCAGTTCAGGCACAGCCAGACGGTATCCTTTTCCGCGGTGAACAGACGGCCCTCTCCTGCTCTTTCCGCCAGCTGGCCAAACCGGTCGCCGTGTGTCTTTTCCACCTTCGCGATCAGCTCAAACGACGCCGCAATCGCCGGAAAGCCTTCCTCCCGCGCAATCGCCGCGAAGGCAGGATAGACGCTGTGCGCCTCCTCGTATTCGTTATGCTGTGCGCTGCGCAGCAGCCGCTCCGGCGTCCAGGCCGTGTTCTCCACCGGGTAGCCCGCGTCAATGCGGATACTCTCTCCCTCGCACTGCGCCAGATGGCTAAGGAACACTTCCGCATGCTCCTTTTCCTGCCCCGCCGTGAAAAGGAACACGCGCTCCACCCACTCAAGCCCTGCGCGCTTCGCCGCGGCCGCAGCAAAGGTATACCGGTTGCGCGCCTGGCTCTCCCCGGCGAATGCCCGCATCAGGTTTTCCCTGGTTCTGCTTGTCTTGAAATCCATACAAACATCCCTCCTCCCGGTCATGATTTCCGGAAGGAGGGATGAATATTCCGCTTTTGCTTATGCGTCCTGATTCAGGTCCTGCAGCCCGCCGAGCTCGCCGCTCTTCCAGTGCCTGCGGCACAGGCTGATATAGGTGGAGTTGCCTCCAAGGAGAATCTGCTCACCCTCGCGCACAACTACGCCGTTGTGAATGCGCGCGTTGAAGGTTGCCTTCCTGCCGCACCAGCAGATGGTCTTGATCTCCTCGATGGTGTCCGCCCAGCACAGCAGCTCGCGGCTGCCCTCGAACAGCTCGCCGCGGAAGTCCGTCCTCAGGCCGTAGCAGATCACCGGGATGTCATATTCATCCACGATATCCACCAGAGCGCGCACCTGCTGCGCCGTCAGGAAATGCGCCTCGTCCACGATCACGCAGTTCACGCCCTTGAGCTCAATCTGCGGCAGATCCTCCACATAGCGGCACTCCGTCTCCAGCCCGCAGCGCGAGCGGACGACCGTCGCGCCGTCGCGGTTCTCCAGCTTCGGCTTGAGCATCAGCACCTGCTGCCCGCGTTCCCTGTAATTGTACTGCACCATGACCGCATTGGCCGTCTTGCTCGAGCCCATCGCGCCATAGCGGAAATACAGCTTCGCCATGATTCTCCTCCTGTGCGCCGGTCAGCGCCCTTTGTGTCCTCCGCAGCCCCATTGCGGAGAAAAAGCCGGGCATACGCCCGGCAGAATATGCCGATCAGTCGTCCTCGCTGAAGCGGGCGTCCATGTACGCGCGTACGACATCCACACAGCGCTGGTCGCTCATATGCCCGGTATTCAGGCACAGGTCATACAGCGCAGCGTCATGCCACTGGCGGCCGGTAAAGTACTTGAAGTAGTCCGCGCGGCGCTTGTCGATGCGCTTGATCTTCTTCTCCGCCTCTTCAAGGTTCAGGCCGTCGATCTCCATCACGCGGCGAACGCAGTCCACCACGGGCGCAGAGACGAACACATTGATCACATTCTCCCTGCCGCGCAGGATGAAGTTCGCGCAGCGGCCGACGATCACGCAGTTGCGCGTGGCAGCCAGCTCGCGGATGATCTTCGCCTGATAGCGGAACAGGTTCTCATTGGAGATGAAATCGTCGCTGTCCGGCGGAATAACCTCGCCGGTGTACATCTCGCGCGCGATGCGGAACAGCGGCAGGCGCTTGATTTCGTCCACCTGGCTGAACAGCTCCTCGCTGATGCCGCTCTCATCGGAGGCGATGCGCAGAATCTCGCGATCATAGTACTCGTAGCCCAGCTCCTTGGCCAGGAGCTTACCCATCCTTCTGCCGCCGCTGCCATAGCTGCGCGCAATTGTAATGACATGGTTATCCATCCTGACCCCTCCTGCATCTCTATGGGATGAAATACTTCTCTTCTTATTATACCAAATCCTGAAAATAAATCAACTGCTTCTTTGCTCGTCAGATCATGTCGATCAGATCCCGCAGCGACGGCAGCACATACTCGCACAGCGCGCGAAGCTCCTCGCCCGGCTCGTCCTGATCGGGAATCAGCACCCTGTGCATGCCGGCCGCATGCGCGGAACGGATGCCGCTGGGCGCATCCTCAACCGCCAGCGCCTGATCCGGGCGCAGCCCCATACGCTCCGCCGCCAGCAGATAGATATCCGGCGCAGGCTTGCCGTGCGGCACCATGCTCGCGCAGATGATCTCGTCAAAGTAGTGATCCGCCTTCACCATGCGCAGGTACTTCCTCGCGCGGTCCGGCTGCGTCGCCGTGGCGACCACCATGCGTACTCCCCGCGCTTTGAGCGCGTCCAGCAGCTCATACATGCCGTCCTTGGGCTCCACGCCGTGCTCGTCGACGTATTCCTCCATGATCACGCGGCGCAGCTCACGCACGCCGTAAAAGTCGAACTCCGGATCCACATGCTCGCGCAGGATCTGCTGCGCAAGCTCCGCCTGCGTCGCGCGGATCATCAGCGCATGCTCGTCGCGCATGGGATAGCCCATCCGCACGGCAGCCTCCACCCAGAAGCGCTTGTACAGCGTCTCTGTATCCAGCAGCGTGCCGTCCAGATCGAACGCAACGCCCTTTATCTCTCCCTTAGCAAACGACATTCTGCGGTCTCCCTTCCATCCATGCCTTCAGATTCGCGATCGCCACGCCGACAAGGCGCTCCCGCGTCTGCCGCGGCGCCCATGCCACATGCGGGGTGATCACCGTATGCGGCGCAGACAGCAGCGGGTCGTCCGCCCGCGGCGGCTCGCTCTCCATGACGTCGGTCATGTAGCAGGCAACCTTGCCGCTGCGCAGGGCGTCCGCCATCGCGCGCCCGTCCACAACCGGCCCGCGCGCCGTATTGATCACGCGCACGCCATCCTTCATCTTTGCGATACCCGCATCGCCAATCAGCCCGCGCGTCTTCTCCGTCAGCGGGCAGTGCAGGGAGATCACATCGCTGCCGCCAAGCAGCTCCTCCATCGTCACGAAGGAGACGCCCGGCACACCCTCTGCCGGCGGATGCCCGGTATGCACGAGCACGCGCATATCAAGCCCAAGCGCTGCGCGCGCCATCGCCTTTCCGATATTGCCGTAGCCCACGATGCCGATCGTCTTGCCGGACACCTCCTCCATCGGCTCGTCAAAGAAGCAGAAATCCTCGCTGCGCACCCAGCTTCCGTCCTTCACCCGCGCGTCATACGCCGCCACACGGCTCATCCCATGCAGCAGCATCGCGACGGCATGCTGCACAACAGCCTGCGTGGAATACGCCGGCACGTTTGTCACCGTGATCCCGCGCTCCTTCGCCGCCTCAATATCCACGACATTGTAGCCCGTCGCCAGCACGCCGATATAACGCAGGCCGGGGCATGCCTCCATCACCTCGCGGCTGATGACCACCTTATTGGTCAGCACAGCCTGCGCGTCGCCGATGCGCGCCGCCGTATCTTCCGCCGCAGTGCGTGCGTAGATCTGCGCATTCTCCAGCCCGGCATAAATCCCGAAGGCGGCGTCCTCCGGGCTGGTTGTATATCCATCAAGCACAACCGTTCTGATCATCTGGCTCGCTCCTTTTCATCATGAAACCGGCAGAAACACGGCATCACGCCGCTGCGGCCTGCTGTTTTCCTCCGGCCGCAGCCTGCTGCGCCCATCATGCGAGGCCTTTTCTGCTCCAGTCCGCTCCGTTCCTTCCATTATACGTCACCCCTGCCAGTCTTTCAATCCCCTCACGTCGTTGACTTTTCGTTTTCACTCTGTTATACTGACACTATCATATCGGGCGTTTGCCCGTTCGCTGCGCCATCTTCTCTGATCGGAGGTCTATTTGATATGAAGCGCTTCCTTCTTCTTTTTATGATCATGCTGACCGTCTTTTCCGCCGCGTTCGCCGAGGCAGCCCCGGAGGAAATGCTCCAGCGTCTTACCGTCCCGGATGAAACGCCTGAGCCCGCCGCTGAGCCCACCCCCGTGCCGGTGCTGAATGACGACGGCAGCCTGCATGTCGATTTCGACCTCCTCTCTCCGGATCCGGAGGCAACCCCCATCGCGGTCGACCCGATCGACAAGCCCACGCCCACCCCGGCGCCCACGCCGAATTATGTCTACGAAGAGTATGTCAATGAGCAGATGGGCATCTCCTTCTATGTGCCTTATACATGGCTGCTCAACCCGAACACCAACCTTGATACCACGGTGCAGTTCGTTGAGCCCAAGAGTGAAATGATGGAGAAGGACGGCTACCAGACCCGCCTGACTGTCGAGAAGATCAATATGGGTCTGGAGCAGACCCCCGCCGACGCCCGCTCTCATCTGGAATCTGCGCTCAGCGAGCTGGAGCAGACCTTCACCTCCTTCACCGCCGGCAACATCGCCTCCGCCTCCATCGGCGACGCGAACGGCTACTACTGCTACTACAAGGCCGAGTACAACAACGGCATCCAGAACTATGTCATGAACGGCCGCATCATCATCGTGGCCGAAGGCAAGGCGCTCTATCAGGTGCGCATCACCACCCCGCGCGCATGGTACTCCTATTATGAGTACGTCTTCCGCAAGGTGCGTGCCTCCCTCGAGTTCCTCTGATCCGCGCATACAGCCCGCAGAAATGCGGGCTTTTCTTATGCCCATACTGCACCCATCCTGACGGCCCGTCCGCGTAATGCCCCGCAGGCCGAACAGTATATAAAAGACCAGCCCGAAGGCTGGTCTTTTATACTGCTTATCGATTACTTCCTGCGCATGTAAGCCGGGATACCGTCCATGAAGGAACGCGGACGCTGCGGCTCCTCCTGGCGCTCGGGCTCCTGCGGCATGCTGTTCATCGGCATGCTGTTCATCGGAGCATTGTTCACCGGAGCGTTATTCATCGGCATTTCCGGCATCGCCGCGAACGGAGATACACGCTGGGTCGCCGCATTCTCGTTGACGAACGCCGGAACCTCCGGCTCCGCCACAGGCTGCTGCGCCTGCGCGGACGGGGCGAACGCGCCGCTCACCGGGGTATACGCCGCGTCATAGCGGGTATACGGCCGCTGCTGCTGCGGCTGCTGATAGGCCGGGGCGCTGTAGCTCTGCGGGACATACGCTGCCTGAGACGGCAGGGAGGCCGGGCGATCCGCGGTGCTCGCGCGCGGCGGGAAGGGAACCTTCTCAAAGCCGGTGGCGATCACGGTGATGCGGACCTCGTCCTCGAGGGTATCGTCAATGCTCGCGCCGAAGATGATGTTGGCCTCGCTGTCCGCGGCGGCGGTGATCATCTCCACAGCGTCATTGATGTCCACGATGCTGCAGTCAGAGTTGCAGGTGACGTTGATGAGCACAGCGCGCGCGCCGTCGATGCTCGTCTCCAGCATCGGAGAAGAGATGGCATTCTGTGCGGCGTCGGCCATGGCCTTCTCGCCCTTGCCCACGCCGATGCCCAGATGCGCCATACCGCCGGACTCCATCACGGCCTTCACATCCGCGAAGTCGAGGTTGATGATGCCGGTCTGGGAGATCAGGTCGGAAATGCCCTGAATGCCCTGACGCAGAACGTCGTCAGCAAAGTTGAACGCGCCCTTGAAGGAGGTGCCCTTCGGGCAGACCTGCAGCAGACGCTCGTTCGGGATGACGACCAGCGTATCCACGCGCTGCTTGAGCTCGTCGATGCCGCTCTCTGCCTTGCGCATGCGGGTCTTGCCCTCAAAGGCAAACGGCTTGGTCACCACGGCGATGGTCAGGATTCCCATGTCGCGGGCGATCTCGGCCACAACGGGGGCCGCGCCGGTGCCGGTGCCGCCGCCCATACCGGCGGTGACGAACACCAGATCCGCACCCTTGAGCGCGCCGGCGATCTCCTCGCGGCTCTCCTCGGCGGCCTTCTTGCCGATTTCCGGCGTAGCGCCGGCGCCCAGACCCTTGGTCAGCTTCTCGCCGATCTGGATCATGGTAGCGGCCTTGCTCGTGCGCAGCGCCTGCACATCGGTATTGACCGCGATGAAGTCAACGCCGACCACGCCGCAGTCAACCATGCGGTTGAGCGCGTTTCCGCCGCCGCCGCCGCAGCCTACGACCTTAATAGAAGCTGCCGGACGCTCTTCCATTTCAATTTCAAACACAGGAAAATCCCCCTTTTGTTTCGCTTCGAATCCAGTTGATTATCGGTCAATCCGCATTATCTGCGGAAGATACGCTTGATGCGGTCAAGCAGACTCTCGTCCTGCTCCTCCTGATCAATGGTGTTGTACACCAGCTCCAGCAGGCCGCTGCCGCTGGCATAGATCTGCGCCGGCTTGAGCTTGACCGTCTTGGCCGCCGCCTCGCGCACATTGCGGGAGAGCTTGCCCGCGGCGTAGACCCTCGCGCCGTTCATCGGCATCAGGCCGCCGCCGGTGAAGTAGACGTTGGACCAGTTGCCAAGGCGGATGCCGCTCTTGCGGATCGCATCGTCGATCATCTCAAGAATCTCATCCACGCGCGCATCGATGATCATGCTGACCTGCTCGCCGGAGAAGGTCTCCATCTGACCGTTCTCGCCCGGCACCTCGATCTGCATGTTCTTCGGGGCGTTGAAGGTATAGTTGCGCTTGATCTTCTCGCACATGTCAAACGGCTTCTCAAGGCCATAGGCCAGATCCAGCGTGATATGCGCGCCGCCGACGGGGAGCACCTTCTGCCAGATGAGCGCGTCGCCTTCGACCGCCATCACCTCTGTGGAGAGATACCCGACGTCCACGAGGATCGCCGTATGATCGCGCTCCTCGAACGGGATCATCTGCATCGCCTCGCCCACGGAGGTGGAGAAGAAGCCGCGCACCTCGACGCCAAGCTCCTTCAGGCGCTCGGTCACGTCATTGACGAAGAACTGGTCTGCCAGCACGAAGCCGATCATACCCTCAAGCGTGGAGCCCTTCAGATCCACGGGCTCAAGCGTCTTCTGGCCGCCGTCAACCTTGAACCAGGCCGGAGAACGATGGATAATCACGCCCGTCGGGCGGTCGAGCATCTCCGTGGCCTGACGCTGCAGCTTCTCTACGTCTGCGCTGGTCACCTTCGGATCCGCGCCCTGCAGCGCGACGCTCGACTCAATCACATATACGCGGACAAACTCGCCCGGAACGCCCACATACACATCCTTGATGTGTGCGCCGACCTTATTCTCCGCCGCCTCAAGCGCGCTGGCGATGGCGTCCGTCACCTCGCCGGGTGCGTTCCACTCGCCGTTCATAAATCCATCGTACTGCGCCATACCCGCAGAAGTGATCGTTACCTTTTGATATGCGCTCTCTTCTGCAAGCAAAACGAGCACTTTGGACGTCCCAAAGTCCACAACTGCCGTTGCTTTTTTCATCATACGATCTCAAGCTCCTGTCTGCCCGCATGTATATTCGCCCGAAAGGGCGAATGAAATCATTTTATTGCCCATGATTATACAGTTTCATTGTACCTTATTATGACCTGTGTTTCAAGCCACCTGAGCAAATTTCTCTTCATTTTCATGCCTTTTTTCGTGCTGCTCTGCCCCGCATCCGCGCATATCACGGCGTGCTGGCCGGGGCAATGGTCGGCGTGGCCGTCGGCACAGGCGTGGGCGTCGGCAGCTCGGGCGGGATGCAGTGCGCCTCCGTGCCGTTGGATACATCGATCTTCGTGCCCTTCAGATTCCACGTCCCCTCGAGCTCAGAGAGCACCTCGCGCGCAATCAGCAGCTTCTGCGGCAGGAGCCTTTCCTCGCCCAGCTCGATCTTCGTTCCTTCCGACGTCATGATGTAGAGATTGTCAAACAGCTCCACGCTGACCAGCGCCGTGCGCGAGAGCATGCTGGTGCGGTCCAGCGCATCCAGAACGACCGACATTTTTTCCAGTTTCATTTCATCGCGCACCGGCAGCTTCTCGCCGACAACAAAGCGCGCATTGTTCACAAAGCTGAAGCCCGAGACCTCCGGCCCTGCGACATTGAGCGGATACTGCATGCCGGAATTCTCCAGAATCACACCGCTCTCATCCGTCACATAGTACAGGCCGAAGCCGTTAACCACCGCGCGCCCCATCCGTTCAATGATGCGGATGGTCAGCGTGCCCTTATAGTCAAACTCATGACCGGCATAGACGATGTAGCGGTTCTTCTCCAGGTTCTCCTCCATCGCCGCAACCTCTCGCCCGAGGAGATGATCGCCGGGCTTCACGCCGCTCTGCGTGACGACCTCCTCGCGCAGCAGCGTTCTGTTGCCGACAACGACAATACTGCGCACCTTCAGCACCTGGCTGAATGCAAAGACCGCCAGCAGCGCCAGCGCGGCGACAACAATAACCGCCGCCGCAGTGATATGCGCCGCCCCTCTTCGCTTTTTTGGCTTCATCTCCGCATTCCCCCATCCTCAGGCCGGGCCGTCACCACAGCATAGCCCGACGTCCTTGATATACTCAGCAGCACGCCGACGGCCGCCATGATCATCATCACCGACGTTCCGCCCGCGCTGAAGAACGGCAGCGGAAGCCCCGTCGTCGGCAGAATCCCTGTCACGACGCCCATATTGATGAACGCCTGCATGCCGATCATCGTCGTGACGCCCGCGCCAAGCAGGCATCCGTAGCGATCCGGGCAGGCCAGGCTCACGCGCAGCCCGGCAGCCACCAGCGCCGCGAACAACACGATCACCACCGTGCAGCCCAGCAGCCCGAAATCCTCGCCGACAATGGCAAAGATAAAGTCCGATTCCGGGTACGGCAGGTAGGCGAATTTCTGCTTTCCCTGCCCCATTCCCATACCAAACAGCCCGCCGGAGCCCAGCGCAATCAGCGACTGCGAGAGCTGGTAACCCTCGTCGCTCATCTTCGCAAACGGATCGCGGAAGGACAAGAGCCGCGCCCGTCTGTACGGTGCGCTCCATGCATAGAACGCGCCCAGCGCAAGGCCGCCTGCTGTCAGCAGCGCCAGATGCCGCTTGCGCAGCCCGGCGCAGAAGAGCATCGCCAGCGCGCAGATCAGGATGCTGCCGCCGGTGGAGAGATTAGGCTGCTCCAGAATCAGCAGAAACATGACGCCCGGCACGATCAGCATCGGCACAACGCCCGTGAACAGGCGATGTATCCGCTCCGCACGCCGGTCCAGCATACCCGCCATGAAGATCACCATCGCATACTTGGCAACCTCCGAAGGCTGCATGCTCATGCCCATCAGGTTCAGCCAGCGGCGCGAGCCGTTGATGCTCACGCCGATACCCGGGATGATCACCAGCACGAGCAGCACAAGGCTCACCGCGAGAAACCCGACCATGATCTCCCGCCGTCTGTACAGCCTGTACGGGACACGTGAGAGCACAAAGCACGAAGCCGCCCCCAGCGCCACGCCGACCAGCTGCTTTTTCACCGCCGCAAGCGGATCCTCCTGCGCAGAGCCGCGGAAATACGTTGCGCAGTACAGCGTCATCAGCCCCATAATCAGCAGCGCCGTCATGATCGCCACAATGCTCTTGTCGCAGCTGCGCCGCACAGGCAGCCTTCTATGGATCATCAGCAGGCCTCCCTTGCCATGAATATCCGGTTCCTTCCGCATTATCCTTGGCATTCAGGGCGGCCCGCCCGTCTTCTGTCTTATTTCAGCGCCATGACCTTTTCTTTGAATACCCTGCCGCGATGCTCGTAATCCACGAACATATCAAAGCTCGCGCACGCCGGGGACAGCAGCACGCAGCCGCCCTCCTGCGCCAGCGCGCGGCAGGCGCTCAGGCACGCATCAAAGTCATAGCCGGCCATCGTATAGGCCGTATAGCCTGCCGCATCCAGCGCGGCGCGGATCTGCTCCGCCGTGTCGCCGATGAGCACGCAGTGCCGGATCAGCGGCGCGGAGGCAATGCGCTCCGCCAGCGGCGCAAATGAGGTCTTCTTGTCGCTGCCGCCGAGGATCAACACCGTCGGCCGCGTCATCGTGTCGATCGCCTTGAGCGTGGAGTCGACGTTCGTTCCCTTCGAGTCGTTGATGTACACGACGCCGTCGAGCTCGCGCACCGTCTCAATCCTGTGCTCCACGCCGGAGAAGCTCATCAGCACCCCGCGCATAACGCCTGCATCGACGCCCGCCGCGCCCGTGATCGCCACAGCCGCCAGCGCGTTCTCAAGGTTATGCGGGCCGGGAATGCGCACCTCGTCCGTGCGGCATACCGTCTGCTCCCTGTCGCCGATGCGCAGGATGATGCTGCCATCGCGCACAAACGCGCCCTGCTCCACCTCTTCCTGACGGGAGAACCAGAGAATCCGTGCGCGCAGCCCCTCCGCCATCCTGCGGCAGGTCGCGTCGTCATAGTTGAATACCGCCGTATCCGCCTCCGTCTGGCAGGCGAAGATGCGGCGCTTCATCTCCACGTACACCTCCATCGTGCCGTGGCGCGCGAGGTGATCCTCCGTGATATTGAGCACCGCGCCCACCTGCGGATGGAAGCGGCTGATGGACTCGCACTGATACGAGCTGACCTCGGCGACCGTCATATCCTCCGGCGCAGACTCGCCCGCAGACGCCGTGATCGGATAGCCGATATTGCCCACGACGTGCGTCCTGCGGCCCGCCGCGCGGAAGATCTCGCCCGTCAGCGTGGTGGTGGTGGTCTTGCCGTTCGTGCCGGTGATCGCCGTCAGCGCACCCTGCGTCAGCCGCGCGCCCAGCTCCAGCTCGCCGATAACCTCGATGCCCCGCGCCAGCGCCTCCTGAATAAACGGCTTCGCCCACGCAATGCCCGGGCTCATCACCAGCAGGTCAATCCCATCAAAATGGGCCTGCGGCGCATCGCCGAGGCCAAAACGGCAGCCAAGGCGGCGCAGTTCATCCAATGCGCCGCCAAAGTCTTCTTCCTTCTTCAGATCGTTGATCGTGACCTGCGCGCCCATGCTGCGCAGCAGCTTCGCAGCGGCAATGCCGCTCCTCGCCATGCCGCACACCAGCACGCGCCTGTTTTCTGCATTCATGCTTACGCCTCCGTCATCCCGCTCTTACAGCACGCCAAGCAGCGTCACCACGCACAGCGCGACCGTCGTCATCATGTACATGGCGACGATCCTGACCTCGCTCATGCCGCAGAGCTCAAAGTGATGATGAATCGGCGACATCTTGAAGATGCGCTTGCCGCCGGTCTTCCTGTAGTATGTCACCTGAATCATAACCGACAGGCTGCTCATCAGCATCCAGAAGGCGATCAGCACAAGGATCAGCGGCTGACGCATCAGCATCGCCGCGGCGACCACTGCGCCTCCGATAAACATCGAGCCGGTATCGCCCATGAACATCTTCGCCGGATACACATTGTAGAGCAGGAAGCCCATGCACGCGCCGCACATCGCCGCGCTGCACACGCCCAGCTCCGGCAGCGCCGCCGCGCCGGCCAGCACAGCAAGCGCCGCGAAATCCACGATGGACACGCTGGTCAGCAGGCCGTCAAGGCCGTCGAGCAGGTTCGCGCTGTTGGTGGTGCCGACGATCACAAACATCATCAGCGGGATATAGAGGATACCCAGATCAAGCTGCGCGCGCAGGAACGGAATCTCAATCACGGAGCCAACCTGCGGATGGAAATAGCAATACAGGGAGAACGCCAGCGCCAGAATCGCCTGGAAGAACATCTTCTGCTTCGGGGTGAGGCCGCCGTTCTTGCCGCTGCGGATCTTGGTCATATCATCCGCGAATCCGATCAGCATATTGCCTAGCGCCATGACGATCACCGCCAGCAGCATATTCTGCGACAGCGGCACGGTATAGTCGTTCATCAGCAGCGCGGCGGCAATGCCGGCGACGGCAAAGACGAGGCCGCCCATGGTCGGCGTGCCCTGCTTCTTCTGATGGGACTCGGGCGCAAGCTCGTAGACATTCTGGCCGAACTTCAGCCTGCGAAGCACGGGAAGCAGCAGCCTGCCCATCGCAGCGCCGATGGCGAAAGCCAGAAGCAGAGTGATCATCATCCTTTGCATATTCATTCCTCCGAATACGAATTCATACCGCAGCGGAGCCCACGCGCATCAGCTGCGGCGGCTCTCCTCCGATTTCATTTCTTCCAGAAGCTCATGGACGATCGCCTTCTCGTCAAAGGGATACTTGACGCCGTTGATCTCCTGATACGTCTCGTGGCCCTTGCCGGCGAGCACGATGATATCGCCGCCGACGGCCATCTCCATCGCCTGACGGATGGCCTCGCGCCTGTTCTCAATAACCTCGTACTTTGCGCCGGTGGGGCGGATGCCCGCCTCGATCGCCGCGAGGATCGTCATCGGGTCCTCGCTGCGCGGGTTGTCGCTGGTGAGGATGGAATAATCCGCCAGCTGACCGGCGATCTCGCCCATCATCGGGCGCTTGCCCTTATCGCGGTCGCCGCCGCAGCCAAAGACGAGAATCAGTCTGCCGCGGCAGAACTCCCTGACCGTACGCAGGATATTCTGCAGCGCATCCGGCGAATGGGAATAATCCAGAATCATCCGGTACGGCGTCTGGGTGCCGAGCATCTCCACACGGCCCGGAACGGACACAACCGCCTCCAGACCCTTGCGGATATCCTCCAGCGAGACGCCGAGGATCAGCGCGCACGCCGCCGCCGCCAGCGCGTTGTAGACGTTGAACATGCCCGTCAGAAGCAGATGGATGCGTTCCTTATGAAGGTTGCGCAGATTGAGCGTAAAGGATACGCCCGTCTCCGTGATCTCAATATCGCGCGCGAACAGGTCCGCCTGACCGCTGATGCCATAGGTCAGCAGCGGGCAGTCCAGCTGCGCACAGACGTCGTCGCCGGTCTCCTCGTCGACGTTGATCGCGGCGTTGCGCGCCATGCCGCTGGAGAACAGCAGCTGCTTCGCCGCAAAATACTTCTCCATCGTCCCGAAGAAATCAAGGTGATCCTGCGAGAGATTGGTGTATGCCGCCGCCTCAAAGCTCACGCCGACCAGCTTGCGCAGATACAGCGCATGCGCAGAGACCTCCATGCACACGACCTGCACGCCCGCGTCCGCCATGATCCGCAGGATCTCGAACATCTCAATCGGATCCGGCGTGGTCAGGTGGCTGGGCAGCTTGGTCGTGCCGGCGATGCAGCCCGTCGTGCCAATGATGCCGCAGCTCAGGCCCGCCGCCTCGATGATCGACTTGAGCAGGAAGGTCGTGGTGGTCTTTCCCTTCGTGCCGGTGACGCCGATGAGCTTCAGCCTGCGCTCGGGATGCCCGTTGAACGCGCTCGCGATGCGGGTCATCGCCGCGCGAACGTCCGTCACCAGCACCTGCGCGCAGTCAATGGGCAGCTTGCGCTCCACGACCAGCGCACAGCAGCCGTTGGCGACCGCCTGCGGCGCAAAGTCATGCGCATCCACAGAGCCGCCGCGGATACAGAAGAAGAGACCGTTGGTACACTTCATGCGCGAGTCTGCGGTCAGCGTTTCGATCTCGGCCTCCCGGGTGATCTCAATCAGCTCCGGCATGCCGGCCGTCAGTGTAGCAAGATTCATGTTCATTCCTCCAATTGCTTGCGCGGCTGCGGGGCGCCCTGTCATCACGGGACGCTGAAGACAACGTCCACCGTCTCGCCCGCCGCTGTATATCTGCCCGCCGGCGGGCTCTGCCGCACGGCGATTCCGTTCCCCTGCGCGTTCATCCTCAGCCCGCATTCCTGCAGCGCCCTCGCGCACTCCCGAACAGGCAGCCCGATCAGATCAGGCACCTGCGCATATTCCTCCGCGGTCGGCGCGCGCCCGCCCGTCACATAGAGCATCGCGCAGAAGCCTTCCGTTACCTTCGTCCCTGCGGGCGGCAGCTGATCGGTCACCGTCTGCTGCATCCCGTCCGTCACGCAGTCAATCCCTGCCTCGCGCAGAATTGCCCGCGCATCCGTCACATTCATCCCCGTCACATCCGGCATACGGATCTGCGCACGCTGCGCAGCGGCGTCCGTCTTCTCAATGCCCAGTATGGGCAGGACTTCCTTAAAGATCTGCGCAGCAAAGGGCGCCGCCGTTGTGCCGCCGTAATCCGGCCTGACCTGCGCCTCATCCACAATCACCAGCACAGCAATCTCCGGATCCTCCACCGGCGCAAAGCCCACAAAGGAGCCGATATGGAGATTCGCCTCGATCCTGCCGTCGCGGTAGATCTGCGCCGTGCCCGTCTTCCCGCCGACGGACCAGCCGTCGACCTGCGCGTTCTTTCCGCCGCCCTCGGCGACCACATCGCCCAGCAGCGTGCGCATCGTCGCGCTCGTCTGCGCAGAGATCGGGTTGGCGACAGCCTGCGGGCTGACGACCTTTACAATACTCCCGTCCGCATCCTCAATGGCTCTGACCAGATACGGCCGCATCAGCCTGCCGCCGTTGACGACAGCGCAGGCCGCCGTGATCATCTGCAGCGGCGTGACTGCCACGCTCTGGCCAAAACCGATGCGCGCAAGGTCGGCGTCCGTCACCCGTTTTTGGCCGATCAGAATGCCCGAAGCCTCGCCATAGAGATCCACGCCCGTCGCGCTGCCCAGCCCGAAGGCGTGAAGGTATTTATACATCGTATCACTGCCAAGGCGCAGCGCAAGCTGCGTGAACGCCGGGTTGCAGGAGTTCTGCAGCGCCTTGGCGAGCGTCTGCGCGCCGTGCGGCGCGCCCCAGCAGCGCACTGTGCCGCCGCTGACGGCGATCTTCCCCGAGCAGTAAAAGCCGTCCTGCGGCGAGGAAACGCCGCTGTCAATCGCAGCAGCCGCTGTCAGCATTTTGAACGTCGAACCCGGTTCGTATACATCGCTGATGACCGTAATACGCATCAGCTCGTTGAGCAGATCGATATCTTCCCGCGGCGGATCCGCAGGATCATAGGTCGGGTACATCGCCGCCGCCAGCAGCGCGCCCGTGTCCACGTCCATCACCAGCGCCTGCACCTGCGCCGCCTCGTTCACCTGCGCGCATTCGCGCACAGCGCGCTCAACAGCCGCCTGCACCTCCCGGTCGATGGTCAGCCGGATCGTGTGCCCCGCCTGCGCGGGGATGTACTGCGTGACGCCATCGGGCAGCGTTCTCGCCCGCGCATCCACCTCAGCGACAATACGGCCCGGCTCGCCCGCCAGAACGTCGTCATAGCGCAGCTCCAGCCCGCTCTGCCCCACGCCGTCCACATTGCACAGCCCAAGCACCTGAGCAAGACTGCTCCCCATAGGATACCATCTGCTGACGTCTTCGTCAAACACCAACCCTTTCAGCGCAGACTGCCCCGCCTCGCCCTGCATCAGCGCTCGCAGCCTGTCTGCATCCTCGCGCGTCACCTGCCGGGCAAGCGTCACCTGCGCCGCATGGGTATTGGAGAGCTTTCTGAGCACCGTCGCCCCGTCAAGCCCCAGTTCTTTTTGGAGTGCAGACGCCAGCGCCTGCGGCGACTCCACATCGCGCACCCTCACGCCGATTGTGAAGCTGGTGACAGACTGCGCAAGCAGCCTGCCTTTTGTATCGATGATATCGCCCCTTCTGGCGGCGATCACGCCGCTGCGCGTCCATTGCTGCACGCCGCGCTGCGTCAGCGCCTCTGCGTCCATGATCTGCAGCTTCGCCAGCCGCGCAAAAACGCAAAGAAAGAGGAGGAAGAATCCGCCCATCATCAGGACCAGCCGCTTTCGTACGGTGGCTCCCGGTGACCGCAAGCCCTCTCACTCCTCGAAACCGAACACGTTAAGCAGCCCCAGCATGAAGTCAAGCGCTTCGAACTTGGGCTCTTCGTTTTCCTGTACCGTCGTCTTTTTGGCGAGATCGGACGCCTGAACATAGATCGTCCTCGTCTCAGCACGCTCCGGGCGGAGCATGCCCAGCTCGTTCTGCGCGAGGTTGCGGATGCGGGCATCGCCCTTCGCCGCGTCAAGAGCCTTCTGCAGCTCGCCATTGCGCCCCTCAAGATACTCCGTGCTGATCTTGATCCGCTCGATCTCATCGTTGATCCTGTCGCTCTGGTGCATCTTCTGGCCCCAAACGGCGCCGATCACCAGAATCGCCGCAATCAGCAGAACGCAGACGATCGCGTCCGCCTTTTCCTTTCTGGCGGCGATCGCCAGACGATCCATCCATCCGTCCGCCGCCCTGCGCTGACGCGCACGCCGGACCGGCATCGCGACGGCCGCGTCGCCGCCATCGAATACCGGCGTGGGCGATTCATGCCACGGCCTCACGCCGGCATAACCCGCCCTGTTGTAATCCAGCAGCTCATCCTGCCTGGACCCCGCCTGGACCCTTGCAATATACAGCTCATGCTGATGCTTCATGCGCTCGCTGTCCCGGTATCCTGCCGCAGTATACCTGCTGCGGGATACCTTCCTCGCGTTCATGCCTGCCATCAGTGTATTCACCCGCCCCGCTGTCAAGAACTATTGTTTCATCCTATGCAGCCTCTCTGCCGCACAGGCCTGCCTCATGCCGCCCTGCATCCGCCGTCAGACCGGATAGGTCTTGTAGACATAGTCGGCGATATCGTCGAATTCTTCCTCCGTCTGGGCTTCCATCTGCGCGTAGGTCTGCGCATCCCAGATCTCGATGTAGTTGTTCAGACCGACAAAGACGATGTCCCTCGTCAGGCCCAGCTTCGCGCGGAGCTTGGCCGGGATCAGCACGCGGCCCTGCGCGTCCATGCTGTTGCCGGAGAAGGAGACGCTCATCAGGTAGCGCTCGTACTTCAGGCCGATCTTATCCATCGGGTTGATATGAGAGAGCCGCTCCAGCTGCACATCCCAGATCTCCTTGGGATAGATCGCCACGGCGGTCTTGTTCGGATTGATGGTGATGGTGAAATCCTCGCCAAGCGAATCACGATAAGAGGAAGGAATAATCACGCGGCCTTTTCCATCCAGCGAGTGGTCAAATGAACCAGAAAACGCAAAACGACCCATGACCGGCGTCCCTCCTCCCTTATTTCATCCACTTTACACCCTTTCCCTAATACTTTACACCATTCCCCACCACATTTCAAGCACTTCACAATGAAGAATTTGCTAAATCACAATTTGTCGCGTAACATTTGCGTAATATTCGTTTTTTGATGCCCCTCCCGCCGCCGTCCGCGCCGCTATACAGACGCAGGCATCCATCCGGCTGTGCGGCGCATGTGCTCAGAGGCATGTCAGGAAAAGAAAAAACGGACGGCAGAAGCCGTCCGCATAACACAATCCCCCTGCCAAACGGCAGGGGGAGCTGATTCATTCAATTGATTCCGGCGTAACGTCCTTGAGCGCAAAGCCCAGCGCGTCGCAGGACACGAGGTCGTACCGCACGCCGCCGTACACACCCGTAAAGCCGCGCTGGACGCTCTGCCCATGCAGATGCCCGTATACACAGCGCGCGACGCCGTACTGCGTCAGAAGCTCGGTAAAGCCCGTTCCGCTGCGCAGATTCTCCGGCAGCAGCGGCGGGTAATGCATCATGACGATGACAGGCCGCCCGTCCGCGATGCGCGCGGCGCAGTCAAGCGACATCTTCAGCCGCATGACCTCCCGGCGGTAGATCTTCTCATCCTGCGAGGAGGCGCCGCCCGGCGGCGGGATCATCCAGCCGCGCGTGCCGCAGAAGACATACTCGCCCGCATCATACGCGTCATTCTGTACGGCATGCATTCCCTCGGGAAGATTGGTCCGCAGCTGCGTCAGGGACGACCACCAGTAATCGTGGTTCCCGCGGAGGATAAGCTTCCTGCCGGGGAGCATACCGATGCGGCGCAGATCTTCCAGCGCCTCCGGCAGCTGCATCGCCCACGAGATATCCCCGGGGATCAGCACCATATCTTCATCGCTCACGCGCGAACGCCAGTCCTCGCTGATCCGCTCAAAGTGATTCGCCCAATGCGCGCCAAAGACGTCCATGGGCTTCATATCCCCGCCCGGCAGATGCAGATCTCCGATGGCAAATACCCTCACGCCTTCACCCCATCACGACCCGGTGCACGCCAGAGAACGCCGCGCTCAGATCTCTTCTTCCTCTTCGTCGTCAAAGTCTTCCTTGCTCTGCTCTTCCTCAAGGGAGATCTGCTCGCCGATCTCCGCCGGCATATCCTCCGGCAGGGTATCCAGCTCGATCTCCTCCATCTCGGTCACATCCTCCAGCTCGAGGCTGACGTCGGGCGTCTCCGCCTCGTCGGAGGTGTCCACCGGCAGACCCTGCTGCTGGTTCATCTCCTTGTAGCAGGTATGGCAGACGTCCTTACCCGGCATAACAGGGTTCTCATTGCAGATAGAGCACAGCTCAAAGAGATCCTCGTGGACCTCGCCCTTCATCTCACGCTTGCACACGGAGCAGTACTGCTCCTCTTCCTTGATGTAATTGAGTTCACACCGCGGACACTTGATAAAGCCCATTGGCCATCCTCCTGATTGACGTATATTTCCATGGCAGCAGACTGCCAGATTGGTTGAACAGAATGTTTGAACGCGATACACTGTATATGCGTCTGCAGCGCACTCAAAGGATAACCAAGGAGGCATCCATGAAGACACATCCCCCATTGAAGCGCACAGCAGCCATGCTGCTCGCCGCGCTCTCGCTTGCCGGCGGATCCGCCGCAGCAGCGCGCGCCGCAAACAGCACCGCGTTCGTGGCACATTATACAACAGCTTTCCTGTCAGCGCAAGAGCAGACTGCCGGAAATCTGCTGAATTCAGATCGTATCCGCTATAATCTTTCGCCGCTGGCGCTTGACCCCGAGCTGTGCCGCATCGCGCGCATCAAGTCTGAGGATATGCGTGACAACCGCTACTTTGCTCACGAGTCTCCGACATACGGAGACATACGCCATATGCTGAAGCAGTTCGGCTATTCCTATACGGCTGCGGGAGAAAACATTGCCCATCACCGCGACGCAGAGAAGGCGCAGGCCGCGCTGATCTCCTCGCCGGGGCATCGCCGCAATATCCTGAGCACAGCCTACACAAAGGTCGGAATCGGCATCGCAGCCGACGGAAACGGTCATATTTATCTGACCCAGATCTTCGCCCGCTGACGCCTCTGATCTCTCCAAAACCAGCATAATCCCTCCCGGCGCATCCTATGCCGGGAGGGATCATTTTGTTTGCAGCGCTTTTGCCCGCCGCATTATTCATCCTTTTTAAGAAGCAGGAGCATCAGCCGCTCCAGCGCCGCATCCTCACGCACTGCGCCGCGCTTGATATCGTAGTCCGTCTGCACGCACAGCGCAAGGCTGCGCTCCATCTGTGCAAACGTCCGTCCTCTGGCCTGCTGCTGCAGGCGATTCACGACAAACGGCGCGACGCCCAGCGCCTTGGCGATCTGCCCGCCCTGCGCGCGCTCGTCCCTCATGGCGCACAGATATGCCATCTGGCGGTAGTGACGCGTGATCATCGCAAGGATACCAATGCGCTGCTCGCCGGCGCCCAGCAGCACATCCAGCAGGGAAAACGCCGCCTCCGCCTTGCCCGCGCTCAGCGCGTCGACCATCACGAACACCGTGCTCTCCGCCGTGCGCGTGGCGATCGCCTCCACATCCTGCGGGGTGATCACAGCGCGTCCCTCCGTATAGGCGGCAAGCTTCGCCAGCTCGCCGGAGAGGAGCGTCAGGTCGCGCCCGCTGGTGAAGGCCAGCGTCTCGCAGGCCTCCCGGCTCATGCTGCGCGCGTAGGGGCGCAGCTGCTGATTCATCCATTTATACAGGTGCGCGTCGTCCAGCACATCAAAGGAGACCGCCCCCGGCATCTTCATCAGCGCCTGCGTCAGCTTCTTGCGCTTATCCACAGGACCGCCCGCATCAAAGAGCAGACAGGTGCTCGGCGGGACATTCGGCAGGTACTCGCACAGCATGGTGCTTTCCTGCGCTTCATCCTTCGCCTTGCCCGCGCCAAGGAGCGCGCAGTCCGTCACGACGATCAGCCTGTAGTCGCTCATCATCGGCAGCGTCTCACAGCTCTCCATGATCTGCTGCGCGGTCGGTGCTGCAAGCACCGTTCTGTTCATGCTCTCAAGGCCGGGCATGAGGATCTTCTTCTCCAGTGCAGCCATCGCGCTGCGGCGGATAAAGGCCTCCGGCCCGTGGAACAGATAGACATTGCGGACGGTACCCGCCTTGATCTCATCAAAGAACGCCCACTGATCCATGCTCACTCCACCACCATTCCGGGATTGCGCACGAAATAGCCGCGCATATCAATCTCGCCCGAGATCTCCTCAAGCTGCTTCCCCTCGAAGAAGAAATACACCCGCTGCGCAGATACGCCCTCGGTCAGCGTATTGACGACGGAAAAGACCGCCATCCGCTGCTCACGCGGGGAAAGCGCGCCCAGCGAAGAGGCGAAGGCCGAGGAAAGATTCAGCGCAATCTCCCGTCTGCCCGCATACACAGCGAGGATATCCGCATCTGTGAGCCCCGCCGGCAGCACAGCCATCCCCTCCGATTCAGAAGCATGCATCAGCCCCGCAAGCCGGGCGCGGACGTCGTATTGCTCGCCCTGCGCGACCATGCACGCCGTACGGACGAGATGCTTGCCGTCCTCCGCCGGGAGATAGAGCGTCACCGGCGCGCCGGTATAGGCCGCAAATGCCGGTCGGGTTACCAGCGCATGCTCAAAGACGATCTCCGCTCCATCGGGCGTCTGCGCCGCATCCAGCTCATCGATCAACTCCTGCCCGACGCTGATCTGCAGGCCTTCCACGCCGGGAACGAAGCCCATCAGCGTATCCGTCAGCATGCCGATATAGACACCCCGCGTGAGGCCGGCCTCGCCAAGCGCAGCATCCAGCCCGGCGTCAAAGCAGATCTCAATCGCCCTGTACGAGCCGTCCGCCGTGCGGATGATCTCCGGCATCTCTGTGATGTACTTCAGCGGCGCGGGTACGCCGCCCTGCGCCTCCCGCCCGGCGCCGCGGCCAAGCTCCTCCAGCAGCTGATACAGGTATTCAATCGGTTCAGCGCCGGCATAGGCCACCTGCCTCACCTGCGGCAGCAGATATCGTCCGTCCTCAGAAGGAAAATACAGCGTCGTCAGCTTCGTGAGGCCGCTTCCCGCCTGCCTCTGGTCAGCAAGGCGCGCATACACGACGCCCGTATCCGGGTCGTCAATCCGCGTCAGCGTGCCCACAGGCAGCTGCGCCGCCAGATCAAGCCCCTCCTCACGACCCCCGACGAGGACATTGACATAATGCACCTCCGGGAACTCCGTCAGCGTATTGGCGACAGCCTGCCGCACCGCATACAGCTGATCCGGCGGCAGCTCACGCACGCGCGAAGGGAGATCCACAACGGCAATTCCGCCTGAAAGCTCCATCCTGCGCACAGCGTTCGGGCTGCCCATATCGGGCCAGAAGACGTCTCCATCTCCCTGCGCAGGGCCGTCCAGCAGCGCGCGCAGCGCAGCCTCCATCCGGCTCATGCCGCCCTCCACGGCGATCTCCCGCGCGACGGGGCGCAGCGTCACGCCGTCCTTATCAAGGAAATACAGAAGGACATTCTCCGTCTGCGCTTCATATTGATCCTGCTGCGGCGCGGCGACATCCATATGATACGCCGAGGAGGAGAGATCCTCCATCGGGCGCTCCTCCATCTGCGTCGTGCAGCCGCCAAGCAGCAGCATCGCCAGCAGCGCCGGGAGCAGCATCGCTCTGTTTCTTTTCATGCCGTATGCATCCTCTCCCGCAGATTCTCAGTCCCTGACCATCAGGTCATCCAGCGCATCAGCGCCCAGCGTCCAGTTATCCGCCGCCCGCCTGAGGCGGACAGTCTCGCGGACGATCTGCGCATCGCCGCCCAGCGGCGAGCGGATCATCGCGTCGATCACCAGTGTCGCGCTCTGCCCGTCCATGCTCACCGTCCCCTGCGAGACGGAATAGGACAGCAGCGACACATCACGCGTGCGCATCTTCTCTTCAAACACGCTGTATACCGGCAGATTCGTGCCGTCCGCCGGCGCAAGCATCTCATAGAGCGCCGCCCAATCCTTCCGCTGCCACGCATCCATGGCCATAACAAGCGCCCTGTTCGGCGTCAGCAGCAGACTCTCATCGCGCGCGCACGGCCCGAGCACCACGGACACATCCGTCTGCGTGCGGTCAAACCAGTACAGCGCCGGCCGTTCCGGAACATCATCGTCCCCGTCGGCGATATACAGCTGCACGCGCTGGCAGCGGCCCTCCTCCGTCAGCGCGAGGACGAGGGACTGCATCGCCAGATACCGGCGCTTCGTCGCCTCCTCCTGCCAGACCTCCAGGTCCTCCCAATCCGCAGGCGCGCCGTCCGGCCTGCCAAGGAACTCCCGGCTGAGCGTCACATAGATCGTGCTGCCCTCGCCGCGCACAGCAATCACGCGCGCCCCCTGCGGGAACAGACCCGTCAGCCTGTCATGCGAAACCCCCGGCCCCTCCACAAGCGCCTTGACGATGCTCGCGGCGACTGTCTCCTCCCGGCGGATATCAAGGCCGATCTGCTCCGCGCCGAGGCAGCCCGTATCCAGATAGCGGAAATACAGCGTGACAGCAAGCGTATCGCTGACGCCGCTCTCGCCCATCTGCTGCGCAAAGGAGGGGATATCCTCCGTCCGGGACGACGGCTCGCCGCTGATGAGGCTGCGGATGTATGCCGAACCCGCATCATAAAGCGGAGCAATCACCTGCTCATGGCACAGCACGCTCATCGTCAGCGTGAGCGCCGCGCATACCACAGCTTTCTTCATGCCAGTCCCCCATTATTCATTGCCTGATGGCGCATTTTTACTTGACAGGAAGCTGCACGATGAAGGTCGTGCCCTTCCCCCGCTCGGACTGCACCGTCACCGAGCCGGCATGCAGACGGATGATCTGCTGCACAATCGAGAGGCCGAGACCGGTACCGCCCGTGTCACGCGAGCGCGCCTTATCCACGCGGTAGAAGCGGTCAAACACATGGGGCAGATCTTCCTCCGGGATGCCCACTCCGGTATCCGCGATCTCCAGCACGGCGTCGCGGCCCGTCCTGCGCAGGCGGACGGTGATCCTGCCGCCGTCCGGCGTATACTTGATGGCGTTCTCAATGATGTTGTAACAAACCTGCGCGAGCTTGCCCGGGTCGGCGAACATCTCACACTCGTCGCCGATGGTCACGGCAATCTCCTGCCCGCGCTTTTTGGCCAGCGGGGTCAGGCGCGCCGCCGTCTCGCGGACGGTATCGGCGAAGATCATCCGCTCACGCCGGAGCTTGAGCTTGTGGCTGTCAATATGCACCAGCGTCAGCAGATCGCCCACGACCGAGGACAGCCTGTCAATTTCCTTATTGATGTCGCCGAGGAACTCGCGCCTCAGCTCCGGATCCATCCCATCCTCGTACATCATCGATTCCACGAGGATCTTGATGGTTGCCAGCGGCGTCTTGAGCTCGTGTGACGCATTGGAGACAAACTGATTGCGCGCCTCCTCCAGATTGCCGACCTGTTCGCTCATCTGGTTGAACGCGCCGGCCAGCTGCGCCATCTCGCCCTTGCCCGGGACATGCACGCGGTGGCGGTAATCGCCCTTGCTCATGCGCTCGATGCCCGCGCTCAGCTCCGCCACAGGGCGGGTGATAATGCGGGAGATCAGGCTGGCCAGCGCCAGCACAGCCGCCAGCGCGGCGGCAAAGACGAGCAGCATCCTGTCCCTGATGGAGATGATGGAATCCACCTCGTCCTGCACAGAGGCGATCAGCACCAGCGCGCCGCCCGACGCCGGCTGCAGCGAGCTGACAAAGCAGCCCACCCAGACCTGCTCCCGGTCTCTCTTTGTGATGGCGTCGAAGATGGACGCCGCCTGCATCACGCCCTCGCCGTGCTGCTGATGGAAGCCATAGTCCGCATCCGCCTCGCCGCGCAGCACGCTGTGCAGCTCAGACAGCGCCAGACGGACGCCGCAGCGCTCGTCAAACGTATCCGCCTGCACCTTGCCATTTTCATCCACAACCAAAAGGCGGCCGCCGGTAGAGCGCGCCGCCTGCACAAGCTGCGGATAAAAGACATCGGCCGCAGCATCCTGCATCTGCCCGCCAAGCGTAACGGCCATCTCCGATACGCTGGTCATCCTGCGGCGAACAGTGTCCTCAAAAAGAGAATCGCTGACCAGCCGGATGGTCGAGGCGGCCACCACATAGAATGACGCGCCGATCACCAGCAGGAAAGCGATCAGTATTCTGCCGCGGACGGAGTACAGAGGGTTAGTCCTTGTCCGTAAAATAGTAACCCACTCCCCATTTGGTCAGAATGAATTCGGGGCCGGAATTGTCCCGTTCAATTTTCTCGCGGAGACGGCGGATATGCACGTCGACCGTGCGCATATCGCCCATGTAATCATACTTCCAGACGGTCTCCAGCAGCGCCTCACGGCTGTAGACCTTGCCGCGATGCGTGATGAGCAGCTGCAGCAGGTCGAATTCCTTCGCCGTCAGGCGGACGGAATCGCCGCCCAGCGTCACCGTGCGGCTCTGGCAGTTGACCTCAAGATCATGCACGCGGACAATCCGCTTCTCCTCCACAGCCTCCACAGCGGGCTGGCTGCGGCGGAAGATGGACTTGATGCGCGCCTTGACCTCAAGAATGTTGAACGGCTTGGTCATATAGTCGTCCGCGCCGTACTCAAGGCCAAGGATCTTATCCATATCCTCGCCCTTGGCGGTCAGCATGATGATCGGCACATTGGAATGCTCGCGGATGCGCTGGCAGACCTCAATGCCATCCAGCCCCGGGAGCATCACATCCAGCAGGATCAGGTCATATTCGCCGCCGCGTTCATTGAACTTGGCGAGCGCCTCCTCGCCGTCCATCGCGGACTCCGTCTTATACCCATCCTGCTCAAGGCTGTACTTGAGACCCTTGAGAATCAGCGGTTCGTCATCAACGAGCAAAATCTTCTTCGGCATGTTCGTCCATCCTCTACTCAGGTCCTGCGACCCATATCTGTCCAGCCCGGCCGCAGACACAAACCAGCCAAGCATACACTTATCATTGTGTATGCCTATTGTAACGCATAACCGAACAAAAAAGCAAGAGATTTGACGCAAAATTATTTCACTATGTAACATTTATTTGTATCTTTATTCCATCCATATGCCGATTTCGTGTCATCCGATACATTTTGCCCCCTCCCCGCCCGGCTGCAGACTGTACATTTCCATGAAAAAGTGGTATCATAATGCTGTATAGTCATGCGGATTATGATTCCGCGACGATCTCTTTCAATGATGGAGGGTATCCCTTGCAAAGGCGTCTTCTGTCGCTGCTCTTTCTGGCAGCGTTTCTGATATGCATGTTCCTGCCTGCCGCAGCGGAGGACGAGGAGGAAGAGCAGCGCTTTGTCGCGCCGACGCTCCCCCCCAACGCCATCCCCTACGACGAGGAACACCCCGAATTCCTTGACGAGGACATGATCTACGGCCTGAGCGCCATCGTGATAGAAGCCAGCACGGGCGAGGTGGTCTTTGAAAAGAACGCCGACGAGATCATGTACCCCGCCTCCACGACCAAGATGCTCACCGGCTATATTGCTCTGCAGATGGCCGACCTTGAGAACGACGTCGTCACTGTCTCCGATCTGGCGGTCGACCTCGTCCCCCGCGGCTATCAGAAGATCCCGCTGGTCCCCGGCGAGGAGGTCAAGATGATCGACCTCGTCTCCGCGATGCTCATCCGCTCCGGCAACGAGGCCGCGAACGCCGTCGCAGAGTATCTGGGCGGCAGCATCGAGGGCTTCGCCGCGCTGATGAACCAGACCGCGCAGATGCTCGGCTGCTCCTCCGATACGCATTTCACCAATCCGTCCGGCCTGCACGAAGAAGGGCACTACACCACCGTGCGCGACATGGCGATCATCGCCCGCGCCGCCATGAAGAACGAGCAGTTCATGGACATCATCGGGCGCATCAATTACGATATGCCCGCCACCAACGAGCATCCCCGCCGCAACATCGTGGGCAACACGCCCATCCTCAACCCGGAAAGCGACTATTACTTCAAGTCCTGTATCGGCGGCAAGACGGGCTACACCGTTCCCGCCGGCTATTGCTTCGTCGGCTACGCCCGGCGCGGCGGCATCGACCTGATCGCAGTCGTCTTCTATTCCGGCGATACACGCCGCTGGATGGACACGAAAAAGCTCTTTGAATACGGCTTCACACAGATCGAATCCATCAGCCCGGAATCCCTCTACGCAGAGGATCCCCGTGTGATTGAGATCGCGGGCTTTGATCCGCACGATTCCGGCCACGGCGAATTGACGCTGGGTATCCGCGCCGTGGACGAGACCAAGGACATGATCATCATCGGCAACAAATCCAAGATCGATCTGCTGCGCAAGAACTTCAACGAGATTTCCACCATCAAGTGGGTGCATGAATTCCGCGCGCCCATCGCCGTGGGCGACGTCATCGGCGAGCTGACCTTCTATGCAGAGTCCGGCGACACAGCCAAGTATGAGCTGGTCGCCACGCGCTCCATCGCCGCGCGCGAGAACGCGCCGCTCACATTGGAGCAGATCATCGCCTACACGCAGGCGGATGAAAACCCGTGGCCGCGGTTCTCTTGGGATCTGCTCGTGCCGCCGGGTGCGCTGCTGCTTTCTCTGCTCTGGCTGCTGCGCTTCATCCTCAAGCACAGGAAAAAGCGCGCGAAGCTGCCCAAGATCGAGCAGCAGAAGCGCCGCCGCATCGTCCGCTGACACACAACGCAAAAGCCGGGGAAGCACAATCGCTTCCCCGGCTCTTTTTTTGTTTTCAGGCGTTCGGCTCCTCGCCCGCCTCCGGCAGTTCCTCCACCGTGTAGCAGACCTCCTCGATCTTCGCGAGGATCTCTTCGCGGCCCGTCCCATCCTCCGCGGAGAAGGGGATCACCTGCCATGGCTGCACGAGCAGCGCACGGCAGATCGGTGCAAGATGCTTCATCCTCGCGCCGCGGCTGATTTTGTCCGCCTTGGTCGCGATGACCGTGAAGGGGATGCCTGACTGGCGCAGGAACATGCCCATCTCGATATCCTCCTGTGTCGGCTCATGACGGATATCCACCAGATGGAACACATGGCAAAGATCCTCCGTCGTCGCGAAGTAATCCTGCATCATCTTGCCCCAGGACATCTTCTCCGTCTTGCTGACCTTGGCAAAGCCATAGCCCGGCAGGTCAATGAAGTTCACCTCTTCATTAATCTGGTAGACGTTGATGAGCCTCGTCTTGCCCGGCGTGGCGCTGGTGCGCGCCAGCTTGGTGCGGTTAGTAATCTTGTTGATCATCGAGGACTTGCCCACATTGCTCTTGCCCGCGAAGGCGACCTCGGGGCATCCCTTCGTGGCAAACTCGCCGTAGTCCTTCATCGAGGTGATAAAGTCCGCGCGTTTAACGATCATGGTTTTCTCCTTTGTCTTTGGCTCAGGCGTGCAGCCCCGCCGCCTCCTGCGCAGCCGGCGCGGCGCATACGTCGGGCTGCTGCGCCGGGATACGCGGCCTCGGCATCTCGCACAGCGCAGTGCGCAGCACGGTATGCACCTCGTCCGCGGGGATGATCGTGAGCGCGTCGCGGACATTCTGCGGCACGTCCTCAAGATCCTTGATATTCTCCTTCGGGATCAGCACGGTGTCAATGCCCGCCCTGTGCGCGGCAAGGAGCTTCTCCTTCAGGCCGCCGATGGGCAGCACGCGGCCGCGCAGCGTGATCTCGCCGGTCATCGCCACATTCTGGCGCACGGCGATCCCTGTCAGCGCGGAGACCAGCGCGGTCGTCATCGTCACGCCGGCGCTCGGGCCGTCCTTGGGCACAGCGCCCTCGGGCACATGGATGTGGATATCGAGCGTCTTATAGAAATCCTCCGCGATGCCGAATTCCTGCGCATGGGCGCGCACATAGGACTTCGCCGCGCGGGCGCTCTCCTTCATGACGTCGCCGAGGCTGCCCGTCAGCTCCAGCTGACCGGTGCCCGGCATGGTCGTCGTCTCAATCTGCAGCGTATCGCCGCCCACGACGGTATAGGCAAGGCCGTTGACCACGCCGATTTCGGGCTTCCTACCCGCCTTCTCGTAGCGATAGCGCGGCGCGCCGAGGAAGCTCTCCAGCCGCTCCGGCGTGACGCTGAGCGTCTCCAGCTCTTCGTCGATCATCGCCACAGCACTCTTGCGCACGACCTTGCCGATCGTCCGCTCCAGCGTGCGCACGCCGGCCTCGCGCGTATAACCCTGAATCAGACTGCGCAGCACGCGCTCCGTCATCCGCACGCTCTTCGCCGCAAGGCCGTGCTCTCGGATCTGGCCCGGGAGCAGATGGCGCTTGGCGATATTGAGCTTCTCCTCCTCCGTGTAGCCGCTGACCTCGATGACCTCCATGCGGTCAAGCAGCGGGCGCGGGATGGTATCGACCGAGTTCGCCGTGGTGATGAACATCACGCCGGACAGATCGAACGGGCACTCCAGATAATGATCGCGGAAAGCGTTGTTCTGCGCGCTGTCGAGCACCTCGAGCATCGCGCTCGCCGGATCGCCGCGCACATCGGACGCCATCTTGTCAATCTCGTCAAAGAGGAAG
>JAGBAV010000071.1 GCA_017938795.1 Clostridia bacterium | reverse complement strand
ATCTGCACGGTCGGCTCGGTGATCTTGACGAAGGGCAGCGGCTCGACCGCCTCCGGCGCGCAGATGGTGTCGCCGATCATGATGTCCTCAACGCCGGTGATCGCGACGATCTCGCCCATGGAGGCCTCCTCGATCGGCACGCGCTTGAGGCCGTCGAAGGCGACGAGGCTGCTCATGCGGAAGGTCTCGTGCAGCTCCGGGTTCTCGTTGTTGCAGCGGGTCTTCATGGTGTTGAGCCTGAGCGTGCCGCGGGTGATGCGGCCGATGCCGATACGGCCGACGAACTCGTTGTAGTCGATGGTGGAGATGAGCATCTGCGCCGGGCCCTCGGGATCGCCCTTGGGCGCGGGGATGTACTCAAGGATGGTATCAAACAGCGGGCGCAGGTCGGTGCCGGGCTGGGCAAGATCCAGCGTGGCGGTGCCGGCGCGGGCGCTGGCGTAGACGATCGGGGTATCGAGCTGGCTCTCGTCCGCATCCAGATCGATCATCAGATCGACGGCCTCGCTGACGACCTCGTCGCAGCGGGCGTCCGGGCGGTCGACCTTATTGACGACGATGATGACCGGCAGGCCCAGCGCCAGCGCATGCTGCAGGACGAAGCGGGTCTGCGGCATCGGGCCCTCGAAGGAGTCGATCAGCAGCAGCACGCCGTCGACCATCTTGAGCACGCGCTCCACCTCGCCGCCGAAGTCGGCGTGGCCGGGGGTGTCGACGATGTTGATCTTGACGCCGTTGTAGACAGCGGAGGTATTCTTGGCCAGAATGGTGATGCCGCGCTCGCGCTCGAGGGCGTTGCTGTCCATGACGCGGTCGGCAACCTGCTGATTCTCGCGGAAGACGCCGCCCTGCTTGAGCATCTCGTTGACCAGCGTGGTCTTGCCGTGGTCGACGTGGGCGATGATGGCAATATTCCGGATATTATCGCGAATGATTTCCAATGAGATGGCCTTCTTTCTATGATGAACCTGTGAGGAATGGGGGTGAGGGGATCAGTCGCCGTGGCGGGACGCGGTTTCCGCCAGCTCGAGGCCCTCGTTGTGCTCGAGCGCCCAGCGGATGGACCATTCATTTTCGAACAGGATGACGTCGCGGTCATGGCTGTCCTTCGCCAGAGAGGACGTGCTGGAGAGCTTGAGGTCCTCGACGGCCTTGGGGGTCTTGGTGATCCAGCGGACGAAGCGGTAATTCAGCTGGTCGCGGCGGATCTCGGCGTTATACTCGGTCTTGAGGCGATGCTCGAGCACCTCGAACTGCAGCACGCCGACGACGCCGACGATGATCTCCTCAAAGCCAATGCCCGGGCGCTTGAAGGTCTGGATGGTGCCCTCCTCCGCCAGCTGCACGACGCCCTTGACGAACTGCTTGCGCTTGAGGCTGTCGATGGAGGAGCAGCGGGCGAAGAACTCCGGCGCGAAGACCGGGATGCCGGCATAGCGGCGCTTCTTGCCGGTGCAGAGCGTATCGCCGAGGGCGAAGATGCCCGGGTCGAACAGGCCGATGATGTCGCCGGGGTAGGCGGTCTCAACGGCGTCGCGCTCGTCCGCCATGAACTGCTGCGGCTGCTTGAGCTGGACCATCTTGCCCGAGCCGCTGTGCCAGACGTTCATGCCCTTGGTGAAGGTGCCGGAGCAGATGCGCATGAAGGCGAGGCGGTCGCGGTGCGCGGGATTCATGTTGGCCTGAATCTTGAAGATGAAGCCGGAGAAGTCCTCGTCCGTCGGCTCCACGATGCCGGCGTCGCTCTCATGCGGCGCGGGCGGGGTGGAATACTCGAGGAAACGGGTGAGGAAGGGCTCCACACCGAAGTTGGTGATCGCGGAGCCGAAGAACATCGGCGTGAGCTCACCCGCGCGGACAAGCTCCAGATCGAATTCGTCGCCTGCGACGTCCAGCAGCTCGATCTCATCCATCAGTCGGGTATAGAGGCGGTCGCCCAGCAGCTCCGGCAGGGCGGGATCGTCGATGGCGACGTCCATCTTCTCCACGCGGGTCTTGCCGTGGTCGCCGCTCTCGTAGAGCTCGACCATCTTCGTGTCGCGGTGATAGACGCCCTTGAAGTCGCCGTCGGTGCCGATGGGCCAGTTGACCGGGCAGGCGCGGATGCCGAGCACACTTTCCAGCTCCTCCATCAGGGAGAAGGGATCCTTCGCGGCGCGGTCCATCTTGTTGACAAAGGTGAAGATCGGGATATTGCGCAGGCGGCAGACCTTGAAGAGCTTGATGGTCTGCGCCTCGACGCCCTTGGCGGCGTCGATCATCATGACGGCGCTGTCCGCCGCGACGAGCACGCGGTAGGTATCCTCGGAGAAGTCCTGATGGCCGGGGGTATCGAGAATGTTGATGTGGAAGCCGTCAAATTCAAACTGCATCGCAGAGGAGGTGACGGAGATGCCGCGCTGCTTCTCGATCTCCATCCAGTCGGAGGTGGCGTGCTTATCGCTCTTGCGCGCCTTGACGCTGCCCGCGGTGCGGATGGCGCCCGAATAGAGCAGCAGCTTCTCGGTCATGGTGGTCTTGCCGGCGTCCGGGTGGGAGATGATGGCGAACGTCCTGCGGCGCGCAGTCTCGCTCCTCAGGTCGCCGGGAATCATATTTTCGGGCATGGATATGTCCTCCTTGAACGTCACCGGTCCATCGCGGCGGATGCCGGCGGACGCTGTGTATCTGATACAAATCACGGTTTTCGACAATTATATAGTATAGCACAATGGCCTGTGTTTGAAAAGGAGAAAGCGGGAGAAAAACGCTTGCCGTATATGGAAAAATCGCACACAGAAAACGCCGCTCCCGTCAGACGGGGCGGCGATGGATGATGCGGGAGGCGTCACAGCACGCAGGCTGCGGGGATGAAGGCGCGTACAGGCGTGCCGCTAAGATCGGCCTGAATATAGACCCAGTCGCCCATGGCGGCGAGGAGGATGACCTGCGCGCCGCGGGGGAGGGTGACGGACCATGCATCCTGC
Organism: Clostridia bacterium; assembly: GCA_017938795.1. GTDB lineage: Bacteria > Bacillota > Clostridia > Christensenellales > Aristaeellaceae > Ventricola. The sequence goes on along the minus strand of JAGBAV010000071.1, from coordinate 11,156 downwards.
GGGCAGAGGCCGTGCGGGTCGTTGGTCAGCGGCGCGTCCTCCTCGATCATGGCGACAAGCGCCTCCTCAAAGGCGAGGGACGGCGCATCAGCGGCGATGGGCAGCGAGGCGGCCTCGACCCAGCCGACGGGGCCGAAGGCGTCCGGCGTGCCCTGCGCGGCCATCGCCCAGCAGTCGTGCTGGCCAAAGAGCACATAGGGCTGCGTCAGGTCAAGCGCCTGCTCCCCGTGGCGATAGAAGCCCTGCGTCGGGCCGCAGTAGAGCGGGATCATCGCGCTGTCCTCCTGTGCAGGCATCGCGGCGGGCACAAGCGCATTCAGACCCAGCGCACTGGCGCTGTCGGTCTGCGCCCATGCGCAAAGCGGCGCGCAGAACAGCGCGAGGAGCAGGAGCATAAGTGCATATTTCTTCATCGGGAGCACCTCCATGGCGGAATGCGGCGGATACAGTCTGCTGTATTCATGATACCAAAAGGGGTACGGTTTGTAAAGCGGGAGAGCCAGAATGCAATGCGCGAAGAAATGGAAGCAATAGACAAATGTGATAATTGAAATTTGTTCAAAGAATTGGATGATGGTTGACAATGCAATAAAAGTTTTCTATAATTGTCACAGACTGACCGGCGGGCTGTTGTTTGTGTGCCCGTCGGAAAGAAAATTGAAGGAGGAACTCTTATATGAAGAAGTTTCTGTGCATCCTGCTCGCGGCGATGATGGTCATCGGCTGCGCGTCCGCCATGGCTGAGGAGAAGATCAAGCTGCAGATCTACGCCCAGTATGCTGACGACGATACCAAGGTTCCGTATGATTACGCTGTTGAGAAGCTCGCCGAGGCGTACCCGAACGTCGAGCTCGAGCTGATCCCGCAGGCGCAGGACGACGGCGCTACCCTGCTGGCCCTCGCCACCGCAGGCAAGCTGCCCGACATCTACCAGACCGGCTCCGGCATCGTGACCACCCTGCGCAACAGCAAGCAGATGATGGTCATCAATGACGTCGCCGAGAAGACCGGCTTCCTTGAGAAGGTCTACGAGACCGAGAAGCAGTACATGATCGCCGACGACGGCAACATGTATGCCTTCCCGTACGCCGGCCAGGAGTATGTCCTCTGGTTCGTGAACAACGCGCTGTTCGAGCAGTACAACGTTGAGATCCCGACCACCTATGACGAGCTCATCGCTGCCGCCGAGGTCTTCAATGCCAACGGCATCGTCCCGATGGCGCTCTTCGGCCAGGAGGGCTGGATCTCCGCCGCGATGTACGACGCGATCGCGACCCGCTACATCACCGCCGGCATCAAGGGCCTTGACAACGGCGCCACCTCCATCGAGGACGAGGCGTACCTGAAGGCCGCCGAGGATCTGGTCAAGCTGGCGAAGGCCGGCGTGTTCCAGGCTGCTGTGACCACCACCAACTACGATCAGGCCTCCGAGATGTTCCTGGGCGGCAAGGCTGCCATGTTCCTCAACGGCCAGTGGTACATCGAGGATGCGACCAAGGCGCTGGGCGACGACGTGACCTGGATCGCCTACCCGTCCTACGACGAGGCTTCCTATGAGGCCGGCAAGCACGCCTTCTCCGGCGGCGGCGGCTCCATCTCCGGCTACGCGGTCAACCCGGATTCCCCGAATGCTGAGCTGGCCGCCGAGGTCGCCGCGTTCATCTCCGAGAAGTACTGCGAGGCGAAGGTTACGCTGCGCAACAACCCGCTCGTGGCTGTCAATACCGGCCTGACCAACGACCAGCTGCCCAAGATGATGCAGGATCTGGTTGCTGAGATGCCGAACATGACCTCCACCACCGCCTTCACCTGGGGCCTGACCAACACCACGCTGGCCAATGCCATCGGCGTTGCCGGCCAGTCCCTGCTGAGCGGCCAGTATGAGGCTCAGGAAGTTATTGATCAGCTGACCTTCGAGCTTGGCTGGTAATCAAGGTTTGACGTAAGCCAATGGGGGCTGCCGTGTCAAACGACGCGGCAGCCCTTTTCTTTCATTGTCACATTCGCAACGGAGGATATTTTCCATGAAGAAATATCTGTCGAACCGCAAGGCGATCATCGTCTTCTGCCTGCCGGCGATCATCCTGTTCTGCGTGTTCATTTTTGTTCCGATTCTGCAGGTATTCTACTACAGCTTCTTTGACTGGGACGGTGTGAATCAGGCGACGTTCGTCGGTCTGGCGAACTACAAGAGGCTGCTGCTGAAGGATCCCGTATTCAAGACGGCGAATCTGAACGGCTTCAAGTTCGGCGTGGTCATCACGGTCTATCAGCTTGTGCTGGCGACCATCTTTGCCATCGCCGTATCGGATAAGCGCATCCGCTTCCGCAAGTTCTTCCGCACGGCGTATTTCATCCCCGTCGTGCTGTCTGTCACCGTCGTCTGCCAGCTGTGGGGCAATGTGCTCAACGCGGACAACGGCCTGCTCAATACCCTGATGAGCCGTCTGGGCATCAACTGGAGCCAGAACTGGCTCAATGACCGCAATACCGCCATCTATACCGTCGCGTTCGTCAACGCGTGGCAGTGGATGGGCTATCAGTTTGCGCTGATCGTTGCGGGCATCAAGTCCATCGGTGAAGACTTCTACGAGGCGGCCGAGATTGACGGCGCGACCTCGCTCAAGGCGCATTGGTATATCACCCTCCCACTGCTCAAGGACACCTTCAACTTCTGCCTGCTCATTTCTGTGACCGGCGGTATCAAGGCGTTCTCCGAGATCGACATCATGACCGGCGGCGGCCCGGGCAATGCGACCTATACGCTGACCTATATCATGTATAACTATGCCTTCGGCCGCCAGAAGTTCGGCTACGGCCTGACCTCCTCCGCCGTGCTGGTGATCGAGTGTCTGGTCATCATTCTGGCGCTGAACTGGCTGTTCAAGGACCGTGAGAACCCGCTGTTCTCCCGCAGGAAAGGAGTTGAGATCGTATGAAAAAGAAGGGTTCCGGCCCGCGCCAGTATACGGGCGTCTCTGCGACGATCTTCACGATCTTCCTCTGGGCGTATGCGATTTTCTCGCTCTATCCGCTGCTGTGGATGATCCTGTACTCCTTCAAGGACAACACCGAAATCTTCCAGACCAATCCCTTCGGTCTGCCGCAGGTCTGGCGGTTTGAGAATTATGTCAACGCGTGGAATCAGTACGACGTGCCGCTGTACTTCAAGAACAGCGTCATTGTCGGCGCGGGCACCGTCATCCTGACGATCATCTGCGCAATGATGTTCACCTTCGCCGTCACGCGCCTGCAGTGGAAGGGCCGCGACGCCGCGCGTACCTTCATCTCCACCGGTCAGTTCATTCCCGTTCAGGCGATTCTGCTGCCCGTCGTGCAGACGGTCGCCGGCCTGCACCTGATGGATACCTACTGGTCCCTGATCCTGCCGTATGCGGCGATCAACCTCGCCTTCTCCTGCATGGTGTACTACGGCTTCTTCAAGGGCATCCCCAAGGAGATGGAGGAGGCCGCCTGTATCGACGGCGCGAGCATCTGGCAGACGTTCTTCCTGATCATCATGCCGCTCGTGGGTCCTGCGACCATGACCATCGCGATCTATGTCTTCCTCTCCGCGTGGAATGAATTCCTGCTGGCGAACGTGCTCGTCGGCACCACGGCGCATCTGAAGACGCTCCCGCTGGGCGTGCTCTTCTTCCAGGGCCAGTTCACCACGGACTGGGGCTCCATGGGTGCGACGATGGTGATCGCCTCCCTCCCGGCGATCGTCGTGTACTGCCTGTTCTCCGAGCAGGTCGAGGGCGCGATGACCACCAGCGGCGCGGTCAAGGGCTAAATAACGGAATACATGAAAAGAAGCCGCCGGGCGTCCCGGCGGCTTTTCTGTATAAGACTTACGCCCTCTCCGGCTCCTTTCCGCGCAGCCAGCCCGTGCGGAAATACAGCACGAGGAAGACGAGCGCGCTGAGCGACCACGTGAAGGGATAGGCGATGGAGACGGAGGTGAGCACGGGGCGCAGGGCTGTTGTCAGCGTGACGAACGGCACGCGCACCGCGCACCAGCAGACCGCCATGACCATCATGGAGACCATTGCGCGGCCCGCGCCGCGGAAGACGGCGGCAAAGGAATGCGAGAACGCGCACAGGAAGAAGAACGGCACGATCGTCCGCTGATGCATCACGCCGAAGGCGACGACCTCTGGCGTGCTGTCGAACAGGCCGATGAGCACGGGGGAGAAGACGTAGATGAGCAGGGCGACGCTCTCCGCCACGGCCATCGAGCAGAGGACGCCGATGCGCACGCCGCGCCGCGCGCGGTCATAGCGCTGCGCGCCGAGATTCTGGCTGACGAAGGTGGTCAGCGCCATATTGAAGCAGATCACCGGCAGGAAGGCGAAGCCCTCGATGCGCGTATGCGCGCCGCAGCCCGCCATGGCCTGCGCGCCGAAGGCATTGATATTCGCCTGTACGACGACGTTGGCGACGGAGATGATGCAGTTCGCCACGCCGGAGGGCAGGCCGTTTCGGAGGATCTCGCGCAGCGCCTGCAGCTCGACGCGGACCTTGCGCAGGTCGACGCGGTAATCCCGGTCGCTGTGCATCAGGCGGATCATGCACAGCACCATGCTCACCAGCTGGGAGATGGCGGTCGCTGCGGCGGCGGAGCCCACGCCCCAGCCAAAGACGCCCACGAACAACAGATCCAGCACGACATTGATGATCGATGAGATGATCAGGTACTGCAGCGGATGGCGGCTGTCGCCGACGGCCTGCAGGATGCCCATGCAGATATTATACAGCACGAAGGCGATGGAACCGTAGAAATACGTCCTGAAGTAGCTGATGGACTGGGGAAGCACCGTCTCAGGCGTGCCCATCATGCGCAGCAGCGTGGGTGTGAGCGATACGCCGACCGCCGTCAGCAGCAGGCCTGCGGCAACGCCGAAGGCGAGCATGGTGTGGATGGTCTTCTGCACGCGGGGGATATCGCGCGCGCCGTAGTGCCGGGCGATGACCACGCCCGCGCCGCCGGCGACGCCATTGAAGAAGCCGACCATCAGGTGGATCAGGTTGCTGGAGGAGCTGACCGCGGCGAGGGCCTCGCTGCCCAGAAAGTTGCCGACGATCAGGGAGTCCGCGGTATTGTACAGCTGCTGGAAGAGATTGCCCAGCAGCAGCGGCAGGGCGAAGGCGATGAGCTGGCGGGCGATGGGCCCCTCGGTCATCAGCATGGAGTGTGACTTGGCGTTGCGGTGCATAGGCTGCATCCTTTCCTTGGCGATCGGCGGCGCGGCGTCATCGCCGCATTTCGATCATTATACGCCTTTTGGACGGGGGATTCAATGGAGAATGGGGAAAACGGGCGTGCAGATCCGGCTTTGCAGCGGGATACACAAAAGCCCCGCCGGGGCGGGGCATGATGCACGGAGAATCAGAGGGCTCATGCGCGGTCGGCGGCGGTGCGCAGGCGCGCGGCGCGCCAGGTGATGATTTCCTCAAAGGCGCGCAGCATCGCCTCGTCCTTGCCCTCGTTGTAGCGGGGCTCGAAGAAGCAGACGTGCATGCACGCGAGGAACTTCGCATCCACGGCGTAGGGGTCGCCCGGGCAGGAGGCGGCGACGCTGTGCCTGCCGCAGAGGGGGCAGACGGCGGTGCGGCTGCCGTCCGCGCCGGAGGCGAAGGTGACGATCTGGCTGCGCTCCAGCGGCGCGCCGCAGTGATAGCAGCCGATGGAATCGGCCTTGGCGATGCGGTCCCAGCCGCCCTGCGCGTCCAGCCTCGCCCGGTAATAGAGCGCGGTCTCACGGGAGGGGATGTCGCCGGTATAGAGCATGCAGGCCTGATGCAGAGCCGCCGTCTGCTCAGCGCTCAGCACGGCGCCGCCGAAGGGGCTGGGATCCAGCGCGAGGCCAAAGCGCGCGTCCGCTGCGGCGACGCGGAGCATGCCCTCCGGGTCGGCGACGCAGACCTCGCCCTGACCAGCGTCCCCTGCCGTATGCAGGAAGGCGGCTGCCCGATCCCGGCTGGAGAACAGGGGCAGGAGCGCATCGCCGCTGCGGCTCTGCAGGCAGACGACGCCGCTGTCCCTGCGCAGGATGGTGAAGACGGCGCGGCCGGCCCAGCATTCGCCGAGCAGCGCGGCATGGAGCGCCTGCTCATCATGGGAGAGATGATACGCGGACAGCGCGGCCTCGAGGTTCCTGTTGACGGTATATGCCTGATTCATGAGGATCTCCTTTGATTGGATGGTCGGAAAAAGGCGCTGCCCCGGACAGGGACAGCGCCTGTGCAATCAGATGGCGAACGCAGCCAGCCATGCCGCGCCGGCGTCGATGCTGGCCTTCACGCGGGCCGGGGCCGGGCCGCCGGGGACGTCGCGCAGGTTGACGCATGCCTGCATGGAGCAGGCCTCAAAGACGTCCTCCTCGAAGATATCGGAGAAGGCCTTCAGCTCTTCCAGAGACAGATCGAGGATGGCCTTATTCTCCTTCACGCAGTGCAGCACAAGGCGGCCGATGACCGCATGCGCGTCGCGGAAGGGCATGCCGTGCTTGACGAGGTAATCCGCGGCGTCGGTGGCGTTGGTGAAGCCGCCGGCAGCGCCGCGCTCCATATTCTCCGTGCGGAAGGTGCAGGAGGCGAGCATGGCGTTGAAGACAACGAGGGACTTGACCAGCGTGTCGCGCGCGTCGAAGAGCGCCTCCTTGTCCTCCTGCATGTCCTTGTTGTAGGCCAGCGGGAGGCCCTTGAGCGTGGTCAGCAGGCCCTGCAGGTCGCCGTAGACGCGGCCTGTCTTGCCGCGGATGAGCTCCGCGACGTCGGGGTTCTTCTTCTGCGGCATGATGGAGGAGCCGGTGGCGTAGCCGTCGTCCATCTCCACAAAGCGGAACTCGTGCGTATTCCAGAGGATCAGCTCCTCGCAGAAGCGGGAGAGGTGCATCATGCAGACGGAGGCGGCGTAGATGTAGTCGCAGACGAAGTCGCGGTCGGACACGCCGTCAAGGCTGTTCGCGGAGATCGCGGAGAAGCCCAGCAGCTGCGCGGCATACTCGCGGTCGAGCGGGTAGGTCGTGCCGGCGAGTGCGCCGGAGCCCAGCGGCATCACGTCGGCATGGGCATAGACCTCCTTCATGCGCTGCATATCGCGGGTGAACATCTGGAAATACGCCATCATGTGATGGCCGAGGGTCACGGGCTGCGCGCGCTGCAGATGGGTATAGCCGGGCATGATGGTCTCCAGATGCGCGGAGGCGATGGAGAGCAGCGTCTCGCAGAGCTCGCGCATGAAGCCGGCAGCCTCCTTCGCGGAGTCCTTGACGTACATGCGGCAGTCCAGCGCGACCTGATCATTGCGGCTGCGGCCGGTATGCAGGCGCTTGCCCGCGTCGCCGATGCGCTCGATGAGCAGCTTTTCCACATTCATGTGGATATCCTCGGCGTCCAGCTCGAACTGCACCTTGCCCGCGGCGACGTCGGCCATGATCTCCTTCAGGCCGGCGACGATCTTCTCCGCATCCTCCTGCGGGATGATGCCCTGACGGCCGAGCATGGTCGCATGCGCGATGGAGCCGCTGATGTCCTGCTGATACAGGCGCTGGTCGAAGGTGATGGAGGAGTGGAAATCATCGACGAGCCCGTCGGTCTTTTTTTCAAAGCGTCCGCCCCAGAGTTTCATAAATGCTGTCCTCCTGTGAAAGAAGGGGCTGTAAGGCTCATGGCCCCGCAGCCCCTGTTGGTATCGGTGATGATCAGATGCCGGCCTTGGCCTTCATCATCGCCTGCACCTTGAGCGGCAGGCCGTAGAGGTTGATGAAGCCAGCGGAATCCTTGTGGCTGTACAGCTCGCCGGAGTCGCCGAAGGTGGCGATATCCTCCATGTACAGGCTGTAGGGAGAGGTGACGCCCGCGCCGATGACGTTGCCCTTGTAGAGCTTCACGCGGCTGTGGCCGGTGACGAACTGCTGGGTGACGTCCACGAAGGCGCTCATGGCCTCGCGCAGCGGGGTGTACCACAGGCCGTTATAGACCAGCTCGGCGAACTTGGGCGCCATCTGATCCTTGTAGTGCATGGTGTCGCGGTCGACGGTGATCTCCTCGAGGTTGCGGTGCGCAGCGTAGAGGATGGTGCCGCCCGGCGTCTCGTACACGCCGCGGGACTTCATGCCGACCAGACGGTTCTCGACCATATCGGCGATACCCACGCCATTGCGGCCGCCCATCTTATTGAGGGTCTCCAGAATGGTGATGGCGTCCATGCGCTCGCCGTTGATGGCGACCGGGATGCCGCGCTCGAACTCGATGTCGACATACTCGGGGGTGTCCGGCGCGTCCTCCGGATACACGCCCATGCAGAGCAGGTCGCGCGGCGGCTCGTTGGCCGGATTCTCGAGGTCGCAGCCCTCGTGGGACAGATGCCAGAGGTTGCGGTCCATGGAGTAGGGGCGGTCCTTCTTGACCGGGACCGGGATGCCGCGGGCGTCGGCGTACTCGATCTCCTCCTCGCGGGTCTTGATGTCCCACTCACGCCACGGGGCGATGATGGGCATATCCGGCGCGAAGGCCTTGATGGTCAGCTCGAAGCGCACCTGATCGTTGCCCTTGCCGGTGCAGCCGTGGCAGATGGCGTCGCAGTTCTCCGCGCGGGCGATCTCGACAAGGCGCTTGCCGATCAGCGGGCGGGCGAAGGAGGTGCCCAGCAGGTACTTGCCCTCATAGACGGCGTCAGCCTTGAGCGTGGGCCAGATGAAATCCTCGACGAATTCCTTGCGCAGATCCTCAATATAGAGCTTCTCCGCGCCGGTCTTCTTCGCCTTCTCGTGCAGCGGCTCGAGCTCCTCGCCCTGGCCGACGTCGGCGGCGCAGCACACGACGGCGCAGCCGTAGTTCTCCTTCAGCCACGGGATGATGATGGACGTGTCCAGACCGCCGGAGTAGGCCAGCAGCACGCGGTTATACTTCTTATTTGCCATGGTGTATCCCTCCATATGATATACATAAGGGGCGGGATCATCGCGCCGGGCGGCGCAATTGATCTGCCGTTATGAATTGGTATTATAGCGCGTTGCTCATAAAAATGCAAGTGGAATGAATGAATATTCGCATACAAATTCCAAGTTTGGACAAATAATACAGAATTTTGAAGGAAAATTGGAGCGGATGCATGCAGAGTGTGCATGTGAATGCATAAACATGTGTATATTGTGTATACTACGGAAAGCGCGCGGCGATTGACAGCAGATGCAAAATAGGATAAACTGAATCAGTTATGAACTTATGAAGCAAGAGGATGGAAAACCTTGAGAATACTGGGCATTGACCCCGGCCTTGCGACGATGGGCTGGGGCGTCATCGAGACGGACGGATACCGCGACAGGCTGGTCAATTACGGCGCGCTGATCACCTATCCGAAGGACACCTTCCCCACGCGCCTTGGCAGCCTGTATGCCGGGGTGAAGGGGCTGCTGAATACCTTCAAGCCGGACGAGATCGCCTTTGAGGAGCTGTTCTTCTCCAAGAACATCACCACGGGCATACAGGTCGCGGGGGCGCGCGGCGTGGCGCTGGCGGCCTGCCAGAGCTACACGGACAAGCTCTACGAGTACACCCCGATGCAGATCAAGCAGGCGATCACCGGCTACGGCAATGCCGAGAAGAAGCAGATGCAGATGATGGTGCGCATGCGGCTGGGGCTGACGGAGATCCCGAAGCCCGACGACGCGGCGGACGCCGTCGCCTGCGCGATCACCCATGCGCATGCCGGCGTGCAGCGCGACCAGTTCAGGATAAAGTGAGGGAACGGCTATGATCGCATTTATCGAAGGGAAGATCGCCGAGAAGAACCACGGCGAGCTGGTCATCAACGCCGGCGGCGTCGGCTTCTCGCTGATGTGCTCGAACGCGACGGTCACCGCCGCGCCGGGCAAGGACGAGATGTGGCGCTGCTACACGGTGATGAACGTGCGCGAGGACGCGATGGAGCTCTTCGGCTTCGCAACGAAGCTGGAGCGCGAGATGTTCAAAAAGCTCTGCACCGTCACGGGCGTGGGCGCGAAGACGGCGCTGGGCATCCTCTCGACGATGTCCATCCGCGACCTGTCCATCGCCATCGTGACGGGCGACGACAAGGCGCTCGCCCGCGCGCCGGGCATCGGCAAGAAGACGGCGCAGCGCATCGTGCTGGAGCTGCGCGACAGGGTCGAGCAGCAGGACGTCTCCTCCTCCCAGCCGGGCGCAGCGGCGGCCGCTATCCCCGCGCCGGCGGGCGGCGTGCATCGCGAGGCGCAGGCCGCGCTGCAGGCGCTTGGCTACACCTCCGCCGAGGCGGCGAGGGCGATCAACCTCGTGCGCGATCAGGCGGACACCGTCGACCAGCTCGTGCTCGCCGCGCTGCGGCAGATGAGCACGCTGTGAACCCATGAATAAAGGAGAGAACGCTATGCTGCCCAAGGACCCTGTCATGCTGCTGAGCGTGATCAATATGAAGCTGCGCGACAGCTACGCCTCCCTTGACGCGCTGTGCGAGGATATGGACGTCCCCTGCGGGGAGATCGCCGACGCACTGCGGGAGATCGGGTATGAATACGACGCGCAGAGGAACCAGTTTGTTTGATGCATGAGGGGCGCGCGCCCCGGGAAAGCACAGCCAATGACCGGCAGAAACCGGAGGGAATATATAATGGAAGAGGAACGCCTCGTCATGAGCGGCTTCCGGATGGAAGACGACGACCAGGAAAGCAGCCTTCGCCCCAAAACGCTGCGCGATTACGTCGGCCAGCAGACGGTGAAGGACAGCCTGAATATCTATATCCAGGCGGCGCGCCAGCGCAGAGAGCCGCTGGATCACATCCTGCTCTACGGCCCGCCCGGCCTTGGCAAAACCACGCTGGCCAATATCGTCGCCAGCGAGATGGGCGCGAATATCCGCGTGACCAGCGGCCCGGCGATCGAGCGCCCGGGCGATCTGGTGGCGCTGGTATCCAATCTCTCGCAGGGCGACGTGCTCTTCATCGATGAGATCCACAGGCTTTCGCATGCGGTGGAGGAGGTGCTCTACCCCGCGATGGAGGACTATGCGCTGGATATCGTGACGGGCAAGGGCGCGATGGCCAACAGCATCCGCATCCAGCTGCCCAAGTTCACGCTCATCGGCGCGACGACCCGCGCGGGCTCGCTCTCCGCGCCGCTGCGCGACCGCT
>JAGBAV010000070.1 GCA_017938795.1 Clostridia bacterium | reverse complement strand
CCACCCCCGTATAAGGTAGTGGGGATGGGAGGTCGTAGGAGGCAAGGGGAGAGGGATCCCTCGTCTCCCCTTGGCCTCCTACACTGCGTCTCCCGCCGGAGGCAGAAGGCTCTGCGCTGAGCATGCTGTCCATAAGCCAACTATGCAATCTATCCAGAAGAAGCTCTGCACGCCCATACTTGGCAGGGGCTTATCGTTCGCCCCCACCACCCCTTCTCTCCTCCAAAGAAAAGAAGATATGCCTATAGCCTGTTTTTCTGCGGAGCGCTTGCGTCCCCAAAAGGCTCCCTTGTGTAAAGGGAGCTGGCACGGCGCAGCCGTGACTGAGGGATTGCCGTACCCCTAAGCCTCCCTTGTGTAAAGTGAGCAGTCCACCCTTGGGCAGACTGAGGGAGTGCCCGCGCCGCAGCGGGACGTATCCCAGCCCACCCTCTGCATGAGATGGCGTACCGCCCGCCTGCAGCGGAAGAACCGCCCCCAACCCCTCCCTTGCGCCCCCGCCGCCGATGTGCTATCATATCCTTTGCGGAAATAAAAAAGGAGCGCCCGCCTCTGCGGACGCCCATGGTGCTGATGACGGGACTCGAACCCGTACGCCGAAGCAAGGGATTTTAAGTCCCCGGTGTCTGCCATTCCACCACATCAGCGCGGGAATATTATAGCGGCTTGGCGGCGTGTTTGTCAAGGCGCACACAGGAGGCAAGAGCGATGGGCAATACGGCGATGCTGGGCGGCTGCCGCCTTGGCGAGGGCATGACGAAGATCTGCGTGCCGCTGATGGGCGGGGATATGGCGTCCCTTGCGGCGGCGGCGCGCGCGGCTGAGGCGGCGGGGGCGGATCTGGTCGAGCTGCGCATCGACAGCCTCTCCCCGATGCCGACGCACAGGGCGGCGATGGACGCCTGCTGCGCGGTGCGGGCGGCCTGCTCCCTGCCGCTGCTCTTCACCCTGCGCACGCAGCGCGACGGCGGCGCGGGCTCCGCGGATGCGGACGCATATGAGTCCCTGCTCGATGCGATCCTCTTTATGCAGGGCTGCGACGCCGTGGATGTGGAGCTGAGCGTGGGGGAGGCGGCCTTCCGGCGCATCGCGGCGGCGGCGCATCAGGCGGGCGTGACGGTGGTCGGCTCGTCCCATGAGTTCGGCCTGCTGCGCGATCCCTCGCGCATCGCGGAATGGCTCGCCCGCCAGCGGGCATACGGCGCGGATGTGTGCAAGGCCGCGGTCATGGCGCATACGCGGGAGGAGGCGTTCATCATCGCCGCGTGCATGGCGCAGGCCGGCGATCAGCTGGACGCGCCGTATATCGGCATCGTCATGGGCGAATACGGCGTCTTCTCGCGCACGGCCTGCGCCTGCATGGGCTCCTGCCTGACCTTCGGCACGGCGGGACAGGCCTCCGCCCCGGGCCAGATGGACGCCCGCGTGCTGCGCAGCGTGCTCATGGCGATGGAGGGCCCGTCCCCCTGTGCCCGCTGACCCGCCTCTCATCTGAATCAACAAGAAGGAGAACCCATACATGCTCAAACGCATCACCATCGACTGGAAAAAGGAAGGCCGCCAGATCCTGCGCGACTACCTGCTCATCGTCCTCGGCGCGCTGATCGCCGGCTATTCCTTCAGCGGCTTCTTTATCCCGCATGACATTGCGCCCGGCGGCGTCTCGGGCGTGGCGACCGTGCTGGCGAGCTTCATCCCCGCGGGCGTGGGCATGATCAGCTTCGTGCTCAATGTCCCGCTCTTCCTGCTGGGCTGGCGGACGGCGGGCTGGCGCTTTGCGGTGCGCTCGTTTGCGGCGATGTGCCTGCTCTCGCTGTTTATTGATATCCTCCCGGGGGCGGACGTCACCGGCAATGTCCTGCTTGCCGCGGTGTTCGGCGGCGTGCTGCTGGGGGCGGGGCTCGGCCTCGTGGTGCGCGCGGGCGCGACGACCGGCGGCACGGATATGGCGGCGCAGATGGTGCATAATGTGCTGGGCTTCGTCAGCATCCCGGCGGTGCTCTTCGCGCTGGACGGCGTGGTCGTGGCGGTGGCGGGCGCGGTCTTCGGCGTGGAGGCGGCGCTCTGGGCGCTGATCACGCTGTTCGTCTCCTCTATGGTGATGGATATGGTCATCAAGGGCTTCAATACCGCGCTGCAGTGTACGATCATCTCCAATGCGTCGGAGCAGATCGTCCGCCGCATCCATACGGAGCTGGAGCGCGGCTGCACGCGCCTGTATGCACAGGGCACCTACTCCGGCGAGCCGGTGGGCGCGCTGGTGTGTGTCGTCTCGCGCGTGGAGGTGCCGCGGCTCAAGAAGATCGTCGCCGAGTGCGATCCGCGCGCCTTTATGACCGTCTGCGACGTCACGGAGGCGCTTGGCGAGGGCTTCACCGGCATTCACGGGCAGTGATGCACATTGCGCGCACTTTTCTCAATATATCATTTGCAAATGGCGGTACGGGATGTTATAATGTGTCTGAACATGCCCCCCGGGGCAAGATGAATCATTCAGGAGGAATGTACCATGAAGAAGCTTCTTTCCATGCTGCTGGCTCTGGTCGCCATTCTGGCTCTGGTGTCCACTTCCGCTCTGGCGGCGGACATCGCTCTGGTTACCGACGTCGGCACCATCGACGACGAGTCCTTCAACCAGGCCTGCTGGCAGGGCGTTGAGGCGTACGCGACCGCGAACAGCCTGTCCTATCAGTACTATCAGCCGGCTGCCGACTCCGATGACGAGCGCTTCGCTTCCATCGATCAGGCTGTGGCCGACGGCGCGAAGGTGATCGTCCTGCCGGGCTACCTCTTCGGCGCGACCGTCGCTCAGGCTCAGGCCGTGTATCCGGACGTCTCCTTCATCGCGGTTGACGTCTCCGCCGGCGATCTGGGCACCGACGCCCTGCCGAACCTCTACTGCGCTGTCTTCGGCGAGGAGCAGGCGGGCTACCTGACCGGCTATGCGCTGGTCAAGGACGGCTTCACCAAGCTGGGCTTCCTGGGCGGCATGGCCGTTCCGGCCGTTCAGCGCTACGGCTACGGCTTCGTGCAGGGCGCGAACGCTGCCGCTGTCGAGCTGGGCACCCCGATTGAGATCAAGTACACCTACGGCGGCCAGTTCTTCGGCGACGCCAACATCACCGCGAAGATGGACGGCTGGTATGCCGAGGGCACCCAGATCGTCTTCGCCTGCGGCGGCGGCATCTGGACTTCCGCTGTTGAGGCTGCTCTGAATCACAAGGGCTATGTGGCCGGCGTTGACGTCGACCAGCACTACCTTGGCGAGGCGTTCGTTGCGGATTACGGCTACAACCCGTTCGTCACCTCCGCGATGAAGGGCCTGCAGGCCGCGACCGAGTCCGCTCTGGAGAAGTACTTCTCCGGCGCTTGGGCTGAGATCGGCGGCAAGATCGAGACCCTCAACCTCCAGGCCGGCGATTATGTCGGCATCCCGACCGCCGAGGCTTCCTGGGGCTTCAAGTCCTTCACCCTCGACGAGTACAACGCCGCGCTGGACGCCATCCGCGCCGGCACGCTGGTCATCTCTGACGCGATCGACGCCGCCCCGGCGACCGACGCTTCCGTCGTCGTGACCTACATCGACTGATCTTCATTGGCAAAGAGCAGGCCGCAAGGCCTGCTTTTTTTGCGGCCTGAGGCTGCTGCTCGTCGGTCGAGGCCGCGCATATTGCATCTGTGGGGGAGGGGCTCTGCTCCTCCCCTTGATCATTGCGGGCTTTGCCGATAGAAGGCTCCCTTGTGTAAAGGGCACCGGAGCCGAGCGCGCCCAGTGGGCGATGAAGCGAGGCGGAGCGTGGGGAACTGCAAGGAGCGACCCTCGGGGCGCGACTATGCAGGCTCCCCGGACGCTGTCTGCCGCAGCCGTGACTGAGGGATTGTCGCACTCCAGTAGGGGAGGGGCTCTGCTCTTCCCTATATCATTGCAGGCTTGCGAT
>JAGBAV010000069.1 GCA_017938795.1 Clostridia bacterium | reverse complement strand
CCTTCGGCAGCTCGGAAGCCGCGTTGAAAGCAACGTACACGTAGTAACCTTCGGTCTTGTAGTCGATGGCGTAGGCCAGGCGGCGCTTGCCCCACTCCTCAACCTTGACAACCTCGCCGCCGTTGGCAGCGATGATACCATTGAACTTCTCGATGAGCTCCTTGCGGGCGGTCTCCTCGACGGTGGTATCGATGATGTAGATCAGTTCGTACTTATTCATGATCCTTTCACCTCCTTTTGGACTCTGGCTCTGCAATTTCTCATGCAGAACAAGGATGTGCCAGTTACGTATGATAGCACACATTCAAGAATAAATCAAGCCCAAATCTGCATGTTTTTTCGTTTTTCTGCAGAAATTGTTGAGGGCAGCCCTTGACGCAAAGAGGAAATAAGGGTATAATCACTCGGATGTTGATTTTTGCGGCATTGTCTGGGTTTTTGCCCGCTTCCGCCCCGTCTGCCGGCCCGCGCTGCGCGGGCGCCGGGGCCGCCGCGCACCTGAACAAGAATATTATTTTGAGGGAATACAATGTTTGTCGATCATGTAAAGATTACCGCGAAGGCCGGCGACGGCGGCAACGGCTCCGTCTCCTTCCACAGGGAGAAGTATGTCCAGAACGGCGGCCCGGACGGCGGCGACGGCGGCAACGGCGGCGATATCATCCTGCTGGCTGATCCGAATATGCATACCCTGATGGACTTCCGCTTCAAGCGCAAGTACACCGCGGAGAACGGCGGTCAGGGCGCGGCGATGCTCTGCCGCGGCAAGAGCGGCAAGAGCCTGACCATCAAGGTCCCCGTGGGCACCATCGTGCGCAATACGGCGGACGGCCGTCTCGTCGCGGATATGCACGAGGCCGGCAAGGAGACCGTACTCCTCAAGGGCGGCCGCGGCGGCTGGGGCAACGCCCACTTCGCCACCCCGACCCGTCAGGCGCCGAACTTCGCCAAGCCCGGCCAGAAGTGCGACGTTGTCGAGTTCGAGCTGGAGCTCAAGTCCATCGCGGACGTGGGCCTTGTCGGCTATCCGAACGTCGGCAAGAGCACCATCCTCTCCGTCGTCACCGCGGCGAAGCCGAAAATTGCCAATTACCACTTCACCACGCTCGCGCCGAATCTGGGCATCTGCCGCAAGTACGGCATGGACTTCGTCATGGCCGATATCCCCGGCATTGTCGAGGGCGCCAGCGAGGGCGTCGGTCTGGGCATCCAGTTCCTGCGCCATGTCGAGCGCACGCGCCTGCTGGTGCATGTGCTGGACGTCGCCGGCAGCGAAGGCCGCGATCCGGTCGAGGATTTCGAGCAGATCTGCGACGAGCTGGTCGCCTACGGCGATCTGGCGGAGCGCCCGCAGATCGTCGCCGCCAATAAGATGGATCTCCCCGGCGCGGATGAGAATCTGGAGCGCCTGCGCCGTCATCTGCGCGGCACGGACATCGAGGTCTACCCCGTCAGCGCCGTCACCGGCAAGGGCTTTGACGAGCTGATGGGCGCCATCGTGCGCATCCTGCCGACCCTCCCGGATATCCTCTCCTTCCCCGAGGAGCCGGAGGCTGTCGCCATCGAGGAGAAGCCGTTCGAGATCACCAAGGAGTACGGCGCGTATATCGTCAGCGGCCCTGCGATGGACCGCCTGATCGGCTCCGTCAACTTCTCCGACGAGGAATCGCTCAATTACTTCCATCGCACCCTGCGCTCCCGCGGCGTCATCGACGCGCTGCGCGCAGCCGGCGCGAAGGAGGGCGACACCGTCATCATCGACGAGATGGAGTTCGATTTCGTCGACTAATCACCATACGCCCCACAGCGGGCATGCGGGCATACGCCCCGGAAAGGAATCCCTATGACAAGCAAGCAGCGCGCTTACCTGCGCTCTCTGGCCAATACCATGGAGCCCATCCTCCACGTCGGCAAGGATGGCGTCAACGACAATATGATCAAGCAGCTCTCCGACGCGCTCGAGGCGCGTGAGCTGATCAAGGGCACCGTCCTGCAGAACTGCCCCCTCACCGCCCGCGAGGCCATCGCCGAGCTGTGCGAGGGCGCGAACGCCGAGCCCGTGCAGTGCATCGGCAACCGCTTCGTGATCTACCGTGCCCGCGAGAAGGACCCGAAGATCGTCCTCCCGTAATGCCATATACAGCAGCGCCCCGTGCCATAGCCGCACGGGGCGCTGTTTTTATTATCTCCGCCGTCTGTTTTCTGCATCCTCGCTTCCTCCCCTGCGCACACTGAGCCCACTACGAATCAGGAGGCGACGGCATGGAGCTTGTCCTCTGCGCGTTTTCCTTTGCCGTGCTGCTGGCGGCGCAGCCCGCAGGGGCGCTCCCGCTGCGCTGCATGCTGGAGGCCTGCCGCCGCTTCTCCCCGCGTGCCGCCGTCGCGCTGTCCTCGCTCGCCGGGCTCTTCGGCGCGGGCGCGATGCTCGTCGCCCGGGGCGGCCTTCGCGCATAGCCCGTAAAGCAAAATGCTGCGGATTTCTCTCCCATAAAGGCAAGCTGCTTTTCCAACTTGTCATTACT
>JAGBAV010000068.1 GCA_017938795.1 Clostridia bacterium | reverse complement strand
TAAGGTTTTAGAAATTACGGGAGTTGACATTGACAGAGTTGTTGACGGTAAAATTGTCGAGCACGGCGGTTCAACTGAAACCTTTGAGACATTCTGGACAAACGGTTTGATTAAACCAGTATAATACCAATTCCAATTTGCCGGGCAGCCGGAACGCACTTCCCCTCGCCATTTCATGAGGGAGTGATGATACGCACCGCTCCGGAGTATTGCCTTCCGGGACCATATAAGCAAACGAGCATCCGAATGCCGGATGCTCGTTTGTCTGCTGCTGAACCCGTTGTTCCTTCAGAATCCTCCCGCCCGCGGACCGCTTACATATCCACCTCCATCACGACGGAGCGGAAGAGCTCGCGCGCCGGCGTGGCGCGGTGCCAGTCCAGCGTCTTTTCCTCCTCGTGCAGCAGCGTGAGGAGCTCCTCCATCGCTTCGGAGATCCCCGGGAAGATCGCGCCGGACTCAACGATCCACTTGTAGAGGAAGTTCGCGATCATCCCGAGGGCGATCTGCTGGCCGCAGTCGGCCGGAGAGCCGCCGGGGAGGATGAAGCCCGGCGTATGCCAGTCCATTGAATGCGCGGTGACGGCGCTGCCCTCGCCGTCGGCGAAGACGAACACGTCGCAGCCGCGGAAGCCGGCGCGCTGCACCTCCGCGAAGAACGCGCCGTCGCCTCCGTCGTCGCAGGCAAGGCCGAAGGAGAATACCTCGTTCTCCTTCATCTTCATCAGGCGGCCCGCCAGCACCCATGCGGTGATCTTTCTGGTCATATCGGCATCCTCCTTTGATTGGATGGGATGATCATACACTGCGGCGGCGCGTGGCGGGGACATACTGATGGTTTCGGCGGAAAAATGTTGCATGGCAGGAGAGAGAATGCGCTTCCTTTGTGGTAATATCAGTATCGAAGAAGCCGCGGCAGCGGCGCAGGAGGAGGAGAGCGGGATGAGGAAGCCGAAGACATACAGGCAGCAGACGATGGAGACCTGCGGGCCATGCTGTATCCTGATGGCGCTGACTGCCTTTGGCAGGGAGCCCAGGGACATGGGCAGGGACAGGTACGCCCGCCGCGAGGCGGATCTGTATAAATCCTTCAGGTGCACAGATTTCATGGGGATGACCGGCGCGGCGGTCGCCCATGTGCTGGCGCGGTATGGGCTGCGCGTCACGCTCCTGCACGAGAGCGAACAGCTGATCGAGAACAGGGGCGGCTATTTCCCGCAGGGGATGTATAATGCGCTGCTGGCGGAGCACATGCACCGCATTGGGCAGGGAGGGTTTTCCGTGGAGGCGGGGATCGCGCTTGATACCGACCGCATCCGCGCGGAGCTCGCCGCCGACCGGATGACGATCGTCCAGTGCTTCATCCCCGGCGATGCGGACGGCATACATGATCATGTGCTGCACTGGATCCTCGTCTATGGATGGGACGGGAGCGTCTTCCGGGCGTGCGATCCGCTGAGCGGGCGCATCGCGCTGACGGATAGAGAGCTCGGCGCGATGATGATCACGCCGGCCGGCGCGTCGGCGATCGCCGTCGGGGAGCATGGGGCCATGTAGAAATAAAGAAGAGGGCAGCCGTCAGGCTGCCCTCGCTGTATGTCGGGAATTACTTGGTGATCGCAGCGATCTCAATGCGGCCGCTGCCGGCGGTCGTGCCGTAGTCGACCAGCATGCCCGGGTACTTCGCCTTCAGCGGGGAGTTGCCCGCCTCCACGACGCCGCCCTCAAAGGCCTGCACGTAGTTGGCCAGCACCATGTAGTCCTCCATGACGTAGTCCAGCACGTTCACCGCGCCGTCGAACATCGCAAAGCCGTCGCCCAGATCGCGCAGCGTGTAGTTATAGCCGGCGAGGTTGTAGCTGGCGGCGAGATCGAGCGGCTCATAGGCGCCGGTCTCCTTGTTGTAGACCATGACGTCCAGCACGCGGTAGCCGGCGGTCGGGCCGCTGACCCACACGCCCTTGTCGTCCGCGACGGTGGATTCGGGGTAGGAGGCGTCGATCCTATAGGTGATGCCGGAGACCTGCAGGAAGCCGCCGTTCTCCTTCTCGCCGCCGGCGAAGCGGGCGCCCCACTCCAGCGCGTCCAGCAGCTGCTGGCCGGTGATGGTCTGCAGGCAGGCGATGTTGCCGAAGGTGTGGATGGTCTTGCAGACCTTATAAGAGATCTCGCCGGTGACGGCCTTATTGCGCACGCCGCCGCCGTTCATGATCGCCACGTCGACGTCAAGGCCCATGTCGTCAAAGAGCCAGTAGAGCGCGTCGGCGGCGAAGTCGCCGGTGTTGGTCTCGGTGCTGCGGACGAGGCGGTTGCCGTCCGCGTCGTAGTTGTCAAGCGTCAGCGCAGTGGAGCCGATGACGGCGCCCAGCTGCTCGTCCACGGAGGCGATCCATGCGTCCTTGATCGCGGCGACGTCCGCGTCGGAGACCCACTTTTCGCCCGTGTACAGCTCGCCCGCGAGCTCGTAGCCGATCACATTCTCGACTTCGTTGCCCTCGTCGTCCTTCGTCATCTCGGTGAGCTCGACCAGCTCGATGAAATCGGTGGTGATCGCGCCGGTCTCCGCGTCGATGACCATCATGCCGATGCGGTCAAAGTATTCGCCGGTCTGCGTCAGCAGCACGGGATTGCCGTCCTTGCCGGCGATCTCCTTGCCCTTGACGGTGTTGTGGGAATGGCCGTCGATGAACGCATCAAGCCCGGCGACATGGGCGATGGTCTCCTCGCTGGTCCACGGCATGGAGGCCGGGTCGTCGCCCAGATGGCCCAGCGCGATGACAACCTCCGCGCCGGCAGCCGTCGCGAAGTCGATGGCGGCCTGCACGTCGGCTTGCAGCTTCTCGCCATTGTCGCCGCCGGCGATGCCGTAGATGTACGCGCCGCTTTCATCCTGGAAATAGGCCGGGGTGGACTTGGTGAAGGACTCCGGCGTGGTGATGCCGATGAGGGCAACGGTCACATCGCCGCACTCAAAGAGCTTATAGCTCTCCAGCACGTTGTCCTTGCGCTCGAAGAACTCTTCGTTGTAGAAGTTGCAGGAGACATACGGGAATTCGGCCCACTCGCGCACGGCGATGCAGCCCTCCATGCCGTAGTCAAACTCGTGGTTGCCCAGCGTCGCGAGGTCGTATCCGGCGGCGTTCATCAGCTTGATGATCGTCTCGCCCTTGTCCATGGAGCCGTAGGCTGTGCCCTGGATGTGGTCGCCCGCATCCACGAGCAGCACATGCTCGTACTGCTTCTGCAGCTCCTTCTTGACCCCGGCGATCACGTCATAGCTGAGCGCGCCGTCGATGTAGGTGTGCACGTCGTTGGTGTAGAGGATGACAATGTCCTCGCTGAGCGCCTCGGCGGAGGCGAGAGGAGCCGCGGCCGCCAGCAGGAGCAGCAGAGAGAGCGCGAGGGAAATCAGTTTGCGCATAGGGGGATCCTCCTTTCATGTTCTGCTTCTATTATGACATAAACGCTGTGACATGGAAACAGGAAAATGCGCCGCCGGACAGGTTTTTTCTTCGCCTGTCGGCTTTTCAGGCGCATCCGCCGCAGCGGGAACCGGGAGCGCGGGGAGAGAGCGGGCGATGACGGCATACGGTTTGATGGATATAACAGAAATGCGAATTATCATTTGACGCGGCGCGGCGGGTATCGTATACTATAAGAATTGAGAAACCATGCCGCCCTGTTTCAGCGGCTGCATGATGCCCGGACACAGTACGGACGATGATGTAGGAGTATATGATGAACAGGATGACATGGTGTGCGCTTGTGCTCTGTGCGCTGCTGCTCCTTGTGCAGAGCGCCTGCGCGGAGGATTTCTATACGGAGATGCCGCCTGCGGTGCGCTTTACGCAGGAGACGGTCGTGGAGGAGGCCGCGCACAGGATCTATATCCAGCGGACCTACCCGGATACCGTCAATGACGATGTGGATGCGCAGATCCGCGCGCTGGTGGATGAGATGACGGAGAGAAACCGTCCTTCCCTCTCGCTGGATCCGGTCGAGGCGGCTGGCTATCTGGACGTCGGCGCTGTGGTCACGCGCTCGGGCGAGAGTGCGCTCAGCTTCCTCGCCCTTGCGGAGGTCTCGCGGGACTTCACGCGCCTTGGCGTGGAGATGACCACGCGCGTCTATGATATGGAGACGGGGCGCAGGCTCTCGCTGGAGGATCTGTTCGATGCGGACAGCGGGGCATGGGCGCTGATGGCGGAGGAGATCCGCGCACAGATCAGCGCATATTTCCCCGGTGAGGAGCCGGACGCCGCGGCGCTTGACGCGCTGTGCGCCGCCGAGGCGATCCGCAGCGCGGACTTCACCCTCAGCGGCGGGCGCATGACGCTGACCTACAGGGCAGACGCTGTGTATACGGAAAAGAAGACGCTGCTCCATGTGCAGCTGTATTATCCGCAGATCCGCCCGCTGATGAACGCATACGGCCAGAAGCTGACGGACAACAGCCGCTACCGCATGGTCGCGCTGACGTATGATGACGGCGGCGCGCGCAACTCCACCCGCAGGCTGCTGGATGTGATGCGCAGGTACGGCGCGTCGGCGACGTTCTTCCTCGTCGGCAGGACGATGCGCAACAACAACGACCTGCTCTGCAGGCAGCATGACAGCGGCTATTCCCAGCAGAGCCATACGTATTACCATAACTATCCGTACGAGCTGACGAAGGAGTCTGCCTTCGAGGAGAAGCGGATGTTCGCTGAGGAGCTCGCCTCGGTCACCGGCCTTACGCCGACGATGATGCGCGCGCCGGGCGGCAACGAGGATTTCTACATCCGCCATGAGATCGGCTATCCGCTGATCCACTGGTCGCTCGCGGGCGGCGACTCCGGCAGCGACAATGCGCAGCGCGTCTCCGGCCGCGTGCTGTGCAATGTCTGCGACGGCGACGTCGTGCTCATGCATGACACCAACTCGCTGTGCTCGGTCTACACCGAGAAGATCCTCGAGTCGCTGACGGCGCAGGGCTATCTGTGCGTGACGGTGGAGGAGCTCTTCTCCGACGCCGGCGCGATGCTGGGCAATGAGGTCGTGTATTTCAGCCCGTACAGGACGGGCGGCATGCGTACGAACTGAAGAAGAGAATCAAGATACAGGAGAATAGAATGAGCGTGATACTCTGCGGTACAATGGGGTACCTGATCGGGATGATCAATCCGGCGTATATCTTCGGGCGGCTTCGGGGGTTTGATATCCGCCGCCGCGGCTCGGGCAACGCCGGCGCGACGAACGTGACGCTGGTCATGGGCAAGGCGATGGGGCTTTTGTGCGCGCTGCTGGATATCATCAAGTCCTTCGTCGCCTACAAGCTGGCCAAGCGCCTCTTCCCGATGCTGGTCTATGCCGGGATTCTGGCGGGCTGCGCCTGTGTGCTGGGGCATATCTTCCCGGCGTGGATGGGCTTTCAGGGCGGCAAGGGGCTTGCCTGCCTGGCGGGCATGGTGCTCGCCTATGACAGGCAGGTCTTCCTGATCATGCTGGTGCTGGAGGTCATCTTTGCGCTGGCGGTCAATTACATCTGCGTGATACCGATCTCCGCGAGCATGGTCTTCCCCGTCGTGTACGGGATACAGACACATGATGCGGTCGGCGTGCTGCTGCTGTTCGTGCTGGCGCCGGTGATTGTCTATAAGCATCTGCCGAATCTGCGCCGCATACGCGCCGGGCAGGAGGCGCGGCTGAGCTGGCTGTGGAACGCCAAGGCGGAGGAGGCGCGGCTGAAGGAGCATATCGCCGAAGCGGACTGGGAGAAGGCATACCGCAAGGCGGATCAGAAGGACGCATAAGCGGCGCAGGGGAGGAATGACGGATGAAGACATACACGGACGTGCCCGCAGCGATGCGGGGAATGAACACCTATGGCTTTTCGTGGATGGATTTTGTGACGGCGATCCCTTCTCCGCTCTTCGTGGTCACGACGTATAAGCGCAATGGGAAGACCAATGCCTGCATACAGTCGTGGGCAGCCTTCAGCGGGAATGAGAAGCATTTCTACGCGGTGCTGACCAATGTCAGCCGGAGAGGCCATCTCTGCAGGACGGTTCACGAGACGGGCGAGGCGGTGATCAGCTTCCCCTCCGCGGATATCTATGACCGCTGCATGGCGACCATCCGCTGCAACGGCGAGGAGACCGACGAGATCGCCGCCGCCGGGCTGACGGCGGAGCCTGCAGAGACTGTGCATGCCCCGCGCATTGCGGAGTGCTTCATGCATCTGGAATGCCGCTATCTCTGGGATCGCGCGATCATGGAGGGCGACGACAATGTGCTGATGTGCTTTGAGGTGGTCGCCGTCTGCGCGGATGAGGAGAGGCTAGCCGCCGCCGGCCGCTACGGCAGGGACGGCTATCTGTACAACGTGCATTACCCCGTGGATCCGGAGCGCTATGCCGGGCGCTCGCACGACAGCCTTGCCGTGCTGGAGACAATCCGCGAGCTTGACGAATACTGAACCAAATCAAAACAGCAGCCGCTTCTGCGCGGCTGCTGTTTGCGTATATAGGGGGTCAGGCGGTGATCAGCAGGTAGAGATAGAGGCCTGCGATCATGATCGCTGCGCCGACGCCGACGGCGATGAGCGCCTTCTTGAGTGTATTCATGCGTGTGTCAGCTCCTTGTCATTCGAATACCACGGTGTAGATGTTCATGTCGTAGGAGGCGGCGAGGAAGTTGGTGACCAGTGTGACGGCGTTGGCCCGGGCGGCGTCCAGTATGCCGTTGCCGATCGCCTGCTCGCGGGCTTCCTCCTCCATCTCGATGAGGGCGTTGTTCAGGTCGGCGACCTTCAGCGGGCTGAAGATATTCTTGCTCTCGTCATAGAGCTCGAGGCTGTCCTGATCGATGGAGATATCGATGATCTCCGCCTCCGGCAGCGTGACATGGATGGTCTGCGTCAGGGGATCGGGCTTAACGCCGATCAGCTCGAAGTTGACGCCGGCGCGGACGACGCCGTCATAGCTGAAGATGTACTTGCTGGAGGTGAAGGGCACCTTCCAGCCCCAGACGTCGCGCGCCTTGCTGATGGTCTGCACATTGGTGAAGTAGGCAGCCTGCGTTTCGAGCATGCCGATATCGCTCAGGCCGAGCCTGACGATCCGGCTGGAGACCATGGTGGAGGCTCCGATGCCCACGAGCGCGACGATCAGCAGAAGGATGATCAGCGCGGCCAGCGCATATTTGCTGCGGAGTACGGCGATGACGTCCTCCCGCGTGATGATCCTGCGCTCCGGCGCGGGCTGCGTGCTGTGCGTTTCGTTCTGGCTCATGTGCTTCGCATCCTTTCGTATCGCGTGTGCCTCCATTATACAGGAGAGCGGGCCGGGGGTCAATCCTGCTGGTCAGGGCAGGGGGACGAGGTATGCCTCCATGCGCATCGCGGCAACGGTCTGCTGCGGGTCAAGCGCGGTGTTGTCAAGGATGTGCCCCTGATTGGCCGGCTCTGCCTCGAGCTTGTCCTTGAGGAAGAGCGCTCTTGGGATCAGGTCAGTATCCCCGCGCGCGGTGAGCCTCTGACGGATGGCCTCCTGCGAGGCGGTGAGCACGACGTAATGCAGCCCTGCGCCGTATTCGCGGGCGAGCTGAACCAGCAGCGGGAGCTCGTCCTCGACGACATAGTCGATCACCACATCCACGCCCCGCGAGAGCGCCTGACGCGCTGTGGAGAGGATGCAAGCCCAGTTGAAGCGCAGAATGTCCTCCCAGTACATGAACTGCGGACAGTCCGGGCCGACGCGCTCGCCGGTCTGCACAAAGCCGGCATGGAAGTCGTCCCCGTGGATGACATAGGCCTGACGGCGGCCGCAGGCATTCGCCAGATGCGCGGCGTATGCGTCGGCGAGGGTCGATTTCCCCACGCCGCACGGCCCGGAGAAGACATAGATGTCTGCGCCCTTCTCCTGCGCGGGGGCGGAGAGGGACGCGCCGGTGAGCGCAGTGTATGCGCTCAGCAGGTCGTGCACCGCGTCCTGCGAGAGGACACCGCGCTTCATGCCCTGCGGCAGGCGGCCGGCCTCGTCGTCCTCATAGTCGCGCAGCCACTGGCCGCCGTTATAGTAGGCGGCGAGCCTGCGCACCTGCGGCTCCAGCGCGCGCAGGTCGTCCATCGCCTGCGATGCGCTGCGCACGGCGGCGCAGGCCTTGTCCAGAATCCGCTCCATGGATTCGATGCGCTCTCTCTGCGTCATGGCGTACCTCCTTCCGGGGAAGCCGGGCGGAAGATCAGCTGCGCAAAGTCGCGCAGCGCCCGCCTGAATGCGCCCCAGTCATGCGTGAGCCCGTCGTAGACGATCTCGTGCCAGCACGGCGCATCGCTGCAGCCAAGTTCGGTCAGGTGCCGTCTGTCCTCGAGGAAGACGGGGAGATAGACGTCCTTCTCCCCGATGGAGCGGAAGAAGACGTCGTAGTTGGCGCGGATATAATCCGGATCGTCGCGGAGCGCGCGCAGATGCGGGCAGGAGAAGAACGGCGTCTTCGTGTCCATGCGCACAAAGCCGCTGAACATGCCCAGCGCGCCGAAGAGCTCCGGATGCGTGAGGCCGATGACGCTCGCCTGCTCTGAGCCCATGGACAGCCCCGCCAGCGCGCGGGCAGATTTCTCCGCGCGGATGCGGTAATTTGCCTCGACGAAGGGAATGACTTCCTCAAGCAGCATCTGCCCGAAGGAGGTGAAATCCCAGTAGCCCTCGCCCTCAAGGCGCTCCATGCCGTCGCACATGACGACGATGAAGGGGACGCACTTCCCATCGGCGAGGAGATTGTCAAGGATATAGGGCGCCTTGCCCATGGCGATCCATTCGTTCTCGTTCTCCGTCAGCCCGTGCTGCAGGTAGAGCACCGGGTATTCGCCGCCCGCCCTGTACTGCGGCGGGAGATAGAGGTTGATCCGCTGCCAGCTGCCGCGGACGCGGGAATAGAAGACCTCGCGCACGACCTGACCATGCGGCACGCCGCGCAGGAGGATCATTTCGCTCTCGGGGTCGGGGATCTCCACGAAGTTCACCTGACGGAAGCTGCGGTAATGCGCGGGCATCTGCGGATGCAGAAAGAGCGTGCCGTCGAGGTAGAAGCGCACGTCCTGCGGCCCGCGCCATCTGTCGCTGTAGGGCAGGACACCCTCAAAGAACCCTTCACCGTTCTTGATCATATCGATCTGCACATCCGGGAAGGCGGTGAGCACAGCCTCAGCCCTGTCCATGCCCGGCGCATACAGGCGGAAGAGTACGCTGCCGTCCTCGCGGACGATGGCGCCGGTCGGCGTCTGCTGCCCGCCCCAGAAGTCGCCGATCCGCTCCGGATACGGCGGATGGAATGCGCCGGCCTGCTCGGTCAGCGCGCGGTTGTCAATCAGCTCGCGGCGAAACATGTGTTTTTCCTCCTTATTATGCACCGGTCTGCGGGCGCAGAGCTGCCAGTTCGATGATCAGAGCGGCGGTCTGCTGCGGCGTGAGATGCGTTGTATCGATGTGCGGCGCGTCCATGTCATCATAATAGGTGAAGGTATTGCGCACGCCGCGTGCGATGCGCTCCGGGCTGCGGCCGTCCTGCTGCGCCCGGCGGATATTCTCCTCCAGTGAGCAGGTGACCACAACCGTGACCAGCGAAAACGCAGGAACAGCCGGGCGAAGGCGGCTCAGCACGGTGTCCAGCATGTCCTGACGGCCGCCATGCAGGGCATAGGGAAAGATAATGGTCTCGATATCACTGCAGAGAAGATAGTTGAGCAGCAGCGCGTGGATGTTCGCGATGACAGTCCCGCGCGTCGCAGGCGTCAGCGGAAAGGGATTGATCGCGCGGCACCAGTCTGCATCGACATATGCGCAGCGCGTGCAGGCCTCGAGGATACACTCGGCCGTCGTGCTCTTGCCCACGCCGTTGGGGCCTGTGATCAGAAGCAGTTTCTTCATGACCGATCACCTCCCTGATCGTGTTCATTATACCACAGACACATCGCCGGCGCAGCAGGGGAATTGCAGGCCGCGGCCGGAAAGGCGGCGCAAGTATGTGTTGCGGCGTACGATCTGTTATGATACAATAGAATCAAACACAGAAGGAGGCGGCATTATGGCAGCGAAAAAGGTAGGTACGCTCATCAAGGAAGCGCGCGTGAATGCAGATCTGACGCAGGAGCAGCTCGCGCGCAGGATCTCCGGTCTCTCCGCGTCGGATATCAGCATGGCGGAGCGGGGCAAGATGGATCTGACGCAGGCTCAGCTCAAGCAGATCGCCAAGATTACCGGCGTGACGCAGGCTTCGCTCATCAACGCGCCCAAGAACACTTCTTCCGCAAAGACCACGGCGGCAAAGAAGACCGCGGAGAAGAAGACGACAACAGCGAAGAAGACCAGTACAACTGCAAAGACCACCAGCATGAAGCTCACCGCCGCGGAGAAGCGGCTTGTCGAGCTCTATCGCGAGGCGAATGCGGAGACGAAGAAGGACTGCATCAAGCTGCTCAAGGGCGAGGAGGAGCTGTCCGATTCGATCCTCGAGGATATTCTGGAGACCGTGCAGGACATGCTCGAGGGCAAGTGAGCCAAGCAGCCGCACAGCATACATCGGGCCGCCGGGAAGACCGGCGGCTTTTTCATGCGGATAAGGAATCTGCATTGCTGCCGGAAATCCGGGTTGCGGCGCTGCACGCTTTCTGATAGAATAGACGTATTCCACCCAATCTGAGTGAGTGCATAGGATTAAGGAGAGAAACGGAAGATGCTTGAGAGACTCTTTCACCTGAAGCGGAACAACACCACCGCAAAGACCGAGATCATGGCCGGTGTGACCACCTTCATGACCATGGCGTACATCCTCGCCGTCAACCCCAGCATCCTCGCCGATGCGGGCATGGATGCGACGGCCGTCCTGCTGGCGACAGCGATTGCGTCCTTCATTGCGACCTGCTGCATGGCCTTCATGGCGAATCTGCCCTTCGTGCTTTCCGCCGGAATGGGCCTCAATGCGTTCCTTGCCTATACGGTTGTGCTGGGCTACGGCTATAGCTGGCAGATTGCGCTGCTTGCCGTGTTCTTTGAGGGCCTTATCTTTATTGTGCTCTCGCTGACCAATGTGCGCGAGGCGATCTTCAATGCGATCCCGCTCAATCTCAAGCGCGGCGTGTCCGTGGGTATCGGCCTGTTCATCGCCTTCATCGGCCTGCAGAACGCCGGCCTGTCCGTCGACGCCTCC
Source organism: Clostridia bacterium (assembly GCA_017938795.1). Taxonomy (GTDB): domain Bacteria; phylum Bacillota; class Clostridia; order Christensenellales; family Aristaeellaceae; genus Ventricola. Next base: position 20,761 of record JAGBAV010000068.1, on the reverse strand, counting down.
ACGCTGGTGACGATCACCAGCTTCACGGAGAACTTCCATACCGCCGGCGTGTGCGCGCTGCTGGCGCTGATCGGCCTGTTCATCACGGCTGTGCTCTACATCAAGAACGTGAACGGCGCAATCCTGCTGGGCATCCTCGCAACGTGGGGCCTTGGCATGCTCTGCCAGCTGGCCGGCATCTATGTGCCGGACAACACCAGTTTCTTCTCTCTGTTCCCGGCGATGGGCATGACCGACTTTACCAAGCTGGGCGAGACCTTCGGCCAGTGCTTCTCCGTGGATTTCTCTGCGATCAGCGTGATGAACTTCATCGTGATCATCTTCAGCTTCCTGTTCGTCGATCTGTTTGACACGCTCGGTACGCTGGTCGGCGTGGCGACGAAGGCGAAGATGCTCGATGAGGAAGGCCGTCTCCCCGGCATCAAGCCTGCGCTGATGGCGGATGCTGTCGGCACGACCGTCGGCGCTGTGCTGGGCACCTCCACGGTGACGACCTTTGTGGAGTCGGCCTCCGGCGTCGCCGCGGGCGGCCGCACGGGCCTGACGGCGCTGACCTCTGCGCTCCTCTTCCTGCTGAGCATCTTCTTCGCGCCGATCTTTACGGCGATCCCGTCCTTTGCGACGGCGCCTGCGCTGATCATGGTCGGCTTCCTGATGGTCGGCACTGTGTCCGAAATCCGCTTTGATCTGGACAACCTGACTGAGGCGATTCCGGCATATCTGGCGATCATCGCGATGCCGCTGTTCTACTCGATCTCCGAGGGCATCAGCCTGGGCATCATCTCCTATGTGCTGCTCAACGTCGCCGCCGGCAACGGCAAGAAGATCAGCCCGCTGATGTATGTGCTGTCGGTGCTGTTTGTGCTCAAGTATATATTCCTCTGATCAGAGTGAAAACACCGCCCTGTCCGGGAGAAACCGGGCAGGGCGGTATCTTTATACGATGCGGGATGGGGCTGCGGCAGGTTATGCGTTCTGTGCGGCTTCAAATGCATACGCCAGCCAGTAGCCGACAATCGGCGAGAGGCCGAAGCCGAGGAATGGAGCGGGGTATTGGCCCGTGCCGTTAAACAGGATGATGACGGCGTAATAGGCAGCAAGGCAGAGCATCGGTATTCCGCCGCGCGGGCTGCGGAGCAGGAAGAAGGCGGGGACGGCGACCAGCGAGGCGACGCCTGCCGGCAGAAGGATTGGGGAGAGATCATAGAGCATCTTCAGGATATGCTCGCTGTAGGAGAGCGACTCAATCGCCGTCGGCGTGAGCGCGCAGCGGATGAGCATCACAGCGAGAAGGAACGCGCTTGCCGCAGCCCAGAGAAGATTCCTCCGCTCCCTCCAGAGAAGGGGGATCATCGCGGCGGAGAGGGCGGCCAGCTGGGACAGATCCGGCTGCCTGCACAGGAGACCGGCGGCTGCGAGCAGAATCGGACAGGGATGGCTCACGCGGCATGAGACGACCAGCAGCGCCGGGAGAACGAGCATCGCTGCATGGACATTGAATACGGCGAGATCCAGCCAGCGCTGTGCGCCGCCGGCATTCGGCCCCCAGAGGGTGGCGGCCAGCGGGAGCAGGAGCAGCACGCTCCATGAGGATGCAGGAACACGCCGTACAGCGCGGCGCAGCGGAAGCGCCAGCAGGGCAAAGAGGAGGAATGCGGCCAGCTGCTGCCCCCAAAGCATGGGAGAGACGCCGCCAAGCGCCATCGCAAGGACGCCCAGAGCAATGGCCGGCAGGATGAGCAGCGCGCGAAGAGAAGCGCCGGAGAGATTGTGCGTTTTGCTGCGGAGCATCATGGATACCTCCTGAGGATAACTGATCGTATACAGTATACCGGAAAAGCGCAGAAACGGCAAGCGGCGCAGCAGGCGTCTACTCCCGGTAGTTGATTCCTGCGGGTCAATACGCTATACTGTACATAGAAAACAGAGGCTTCGTATCATCGGAGACCTCGTGAGGAGGCATGCGGATGATTGGCGCGCTGATCGGCGATATCGCGGGTTCCCGGTTTGAATGGAACAATCACAGGAGCAAGGAGTTTGAGTTCTTTGCCAAGGACTGTCTGTGCACGGACGACAGCATCATGTCCATCGCTGCGGCGAAGGCGCTGCTGGAGAGCGATGAGGACTTTACTGATCTGAGCGCGCAGGCCGTGCGCTGGATGCGCGAGGTGGGCCGCCGCTACCCGGAGGGCTGGTACAGCCGCCGCTTCAAGGCATGGCTGATGAGCGAGGATCCGCAGCCGTATGAGGCCAGAACCAACGGCGCGGCCATGCGTGTGAGCGCCTGCGCCTATGCCGCCCGCAGCCTCGAGGAGGCGAAGCACCTCTCCCGCGCGGTGACGGAGATCACGCACAACCATCCCGAGGGGATCAAGGGCGCGGAGGCGGTGACGGTCGCCGTGTATATGGCGCGGACGGGCAGCACCATGGAGCAGATCCGCGAGGTGATCGACCGCGAGTACTACCCCATGGACTTCACCCTCGACGGCATCCGCGAGAGCTATGCCTTTGACTACACCTGTGAGGGCAGCGTGCCGCAGGCCTTCATGGCGTTCTTTGAGTCCGTCAGCGTGGAGGATGCGATCCGCAATGCGATCTCCATCGGCGGGGACAGCGATACCATTGCCGCGATCGCCGGCGCGGTGGCGGGGGCATACTACGGCGTGCCGGATGAGCTGCGCGGGCAGGCGATTGCCTATATGGACGAGGGCATGAGAGAGATTCTCTTTGCCTTTGAGGCGAAGTTCATGAAGGCGTGAAATACGCCGAAGCAAAGGAGGCCTCGTCATGGATGACGGCACGAATCTCTTCCTGTATATTCTGATATTCGCCATTCCGGGGATTCTCGCCCTGATCGCCGAGCTGAAAAAAGAGGCGGATCGCAAGGCGTATGCGGAAGAGCGCAGGAAAGAACAGCAAAAGAAGGAAGCGGCTGAGAAGCGCGCCGCGACCGAACCGAAGGCAGCGCCTGCCGACGCGAAGCCTGAGGAGAAAGCGCCGGTCCGCTGCGAAGGGGATGATCAGCAGGCTTCTGATCCTGCGGACAAAACGCCCGTATCGCCGGAGAAGGATTTTGATATCCGCGGCGGCGTGCTGGTGAAGTATCATGGGCGTGCGGAGAAGGTGCGCGTACCGGACGGCGTCAAGTCCATCGGCAGGGAGGCCTTCGTGACGACGGTCCGCCGTACGGTGACGGAGGACGTGTTTGAGGGCCCCGCCGCGCTGCCGCCGATGCTCAGGGCGCCGGAGGAAGCATACTGCGATGCGCCGACGCAGCGCGAGGTGTCGCGGGAATTCAAGGAAGGAATGGCGTCGCTTAGCGAGGTGATCCTGCCGGAGAGCGTCACGGAGATCGGCGAGCGCGCGTTCCATGGCTGCAAAAACCTGACGCGGGTGCATCTGCCGGAGGGACTGCGCCGCATCGGTCTGCATGCCTTCATCGGCTGCGAAAAGCTGAAGGAGATTTCGCTTCCTTCGGAGACGGTGGAGACTGCCGCGTTTGACAGCGACGTGAAGATTGTGCGAAGAAAGCCCGGACCGGGTGATTTCGATATCCGCGGCGACGAGCTGGTGCGCTACAACGGAACGGCTTCGCATGTGCGCGTGCCGGACGGCGTGAGGGTGATCGGCGAGATGGCCTTTACGGATTACAGCGCTGAGGGATGGGTCGGCCTGCCGCCCGGGCTTGACTTCGTGCGCGAGGTGATTCTGCCGGGGAGCGTGACGGAGATCGGACGCTGCGCGTTCTACAATTGCGAAAACCTCGAGCGCGTTGAGCTGCCTGAGGGGCTTCGCGCCATCCGTGTATCTGCCTTCAGCGGCTGCACAAACCTGAAGGATGTGGTGCTGCCCAAGAGCATTCGGGAGATAGAAGCCTATGCCTTCAGCGGTTGCGGGGCGCTGAGGCGCATCGTCCTGCCCGCCGGGCTGAGGTCCTTCCCGGGCCATGGATTTGAAGGCTGCAAGGGGCTGGAGCAGGTCGTCCTGCCGGAGGACGTCTGCGAGATCGCCACAGGCGCGTTCAGCGGCTGCGAAAGCCTGAAGCGTATCCATCTGCCCGCAAGGCTGACGTCGATCAACCGGGGCGCGTTCAGCGGCTGCACAAGCCTTGAAAGCATCGCGCTGCCTGCCGGGCTGAATGAGCTTGGCAAGGGCTTTGGCGCGGGTACGTTTGAGGGCTGCACGAGCCTTACAAGCATCACGATGGCGGGGAGCATTCCCATGATCTGCGAGAATACGTTTAAGGGGTGCGTCAGTCTGCGGGAGATTGACCTGCCCGACAGCGTGGAAAAGATCGGGGTCGGCGCGTTTGAAGGCTGTGAGAAGCTTGAGAGGATCGGCTTTTCGCCAAAGCTCAGCGTCATCGAGCGCATGGCGTTCAAGGGATGCCGCAGCCTGACGGAGATCGTCCTGCCCGGGAGCATGTACGCGATCCATGGTTCCGCGTTCAGCGGCTGCCATCAGCTCAAAAGAGCGCTTGTCCCCGGGACGACGATCGTTCAGCAGTTTGCATTTGAGAAGGAAACGGAAGTCGTCCGCACAAAAGAATAGCCCCCCAAAGGGAATGCATGCAGAGAAAAGCGTTCTTTATGGCTGAAACAGATGCCGGCGCGCATTCCGCCCGGCGTCAGGATTCATAAGGGAACGGTACGGACGGAGACACACTCAGAAAGGAAGGTATTCTATGATGGTTATGGTGATTGGGATTCTGGCTGCGGCGCTGGCTGTGGCCTGCGTCATGATGATGAAGAAGCGTGCTGCGAAGCCGCAGGGAATGAACGGGCAGGCAAAAGCAGAAACGCCCGTGAGGCCGGAGCCCGCCGTGAGGCCGGAGCCTGCCGTGAAGCCGCAGCCCGCTGCGAAGCCGGAGCCCACTGCAAAGCCGCAGCCTGCCGCACAGCCGCAGGGAAGCCGCCCAATGACGCCCGCGATGCAGGCGCGTCTTGATGAAGAGCTGAGATTCCGAAGGAACTGCGGCTCGATGGACCCCATGGAGCTGAAGGACCGTGCCGCGACGCTGCTGTCCGACGGCTGGGAGCTGTGCGATGAGCAGCTGATGCTTCTGGTGTCCGACTTTGGCCGCGATATGGAGGTGGCGCAGTCCTGCCTGGAGCGCAGCCTGCGTCAGGGCGGCATCACACAGGCGCAGTACCTGAAGGCGATGGCCGCACTGCGCAGCCGCGCGATGGATCCGATGGGCATGCTCGGCGGGCCATACGGCAGGCGATAAGGCGATATACCGACAGATGAATACAAAAAGGGGGCTGTCCTTGACCGGACAGCCCCTTTTGTCTGCATATGCGGTTAGTTCCCGAAGAGACGCCTGATCTTCTCCATGAGAGACGGCTTCTTTGCCGGGGCTTCCGGCTGAGCGGCGGAATCCTGACGCGCAGAGCTCGCGGCGGCCGTTTGAGGCGGCAGCTTGTCTGCCTGCAGATGGATCACCACAGAGGCGATGGCCCCGTAGACCAGCAGCGCATGACCGCGGCAGACCGCGATGGAGAAGGCCGCTTTCTCCCTGATGCTGCAGGTTCCGTAGGTGATATCGCCGTGCTTCTTGATGCCGGCGACGAGCTGACGCCCTGCAGGGTAGCCGAAGCTGCTGTCCGTCTCCAGCAGATACTTCGCCAGCGCTTCGTCCGATGCGTTCGCCGGCCAGCTGCTCTTGGGCTGGAGCACAGTGACGGTGATCTCCTGCCCGAACATGACGTCGGCAAAGACATGACGGCGATTCGCCTTGTCATGCTCCTGCCGGCGCAGCAGGCGCTTGCTGTTCTCCAGCACAAAGCCGTTCTCCAGCACATACTCCGCGGCCAGCGCGTCGGAGTTCAGGTCGGGCTTGAGCGCCGTGACGTCCGGCGTCGCGTTCTGCCCGTCCTTCAGCGTGAAGTCCTGCTTGCCCATGCAGAGCTTGATGATGTAGGCATGCTGATCGAGCGCGGAATCTGTAAACGAATTGCCGAAGATGGTGCCGATGCTCTTGGGCAGCGTGATGTTCCTCAGCTGATGGCATCCCTTGAATGCATTGGGGCCGATGGATTTGGGGCCGCTGGGGACGTCGACGTCCTCCAGGTTCGTGCAGCCGCAGAAGATCTCCCGCGCAAGGCCCAGAATACCGGCGGGTAGCCTGACCGACCTGAGCGACGTGCAGTCCTTGAACAGCTCAAAGCCGAAGGGACCGGACACCACCGCAGGCAGACGGACGGACTGAAGATTCTCACAGCCGCTGAATACGCCCGTCTCAAGGCGCGTGATGCAGTCGGGCAGATGGACGCTGACCAGACTGCTGCGATGGGCGAAGGCTTCCTTGCCGATCGCTGTGACGGGATAGCCGTCGATGCTCTCCGGCACGACGATCTCCGCGCTGTCGCCGGTGTATCCGGTGATCGTCAGCGTATCGTTGTTCATGACATAGACAAACCCGGTCGGGTCGGGCGCTGGCTGCTTGGTGTATGCGTTGTCATCGGTCATCATGATATCCTCCTTTGGACTGAATCGGGGCAGAAGATGGCGTAACAGACAGGGTGTTTACTCCATTATATCATATTGCTTGCGTCAGATAAACAGCGATCGGGAAAAGAAATGCGATGAAATCAGGCGAAAGAACAGGGGGTGAGTTTTTCCAGCAATATCAGGGATTTTTCCAAAATGTAAAAGAATCCTTGCGTGACAATTCTTGGACATTTTCCTATAATCGGCTTGTCAATGGGAGCGTTTACGGTATTTTCTGTGCAGGGGGATGTCTGTGCGCAGGAAGAGGAAGCCATCGGGCAGGGGCCCGATGCTGAACAGACTGGCGAGGGGGGGAGCGGAAGAGGGCGCTGTGAATGCAGCGCGGGGAAGAGGAAAAGGCGCATTGCAGGCACTGTGAACAGTGCGCAGCACAGGACGGAGCGCTGCCGCCGTAGGGAGGATATCCGCAAGGGCGGGAGAGACAAAAGCCCCATCGGTACGCGGCGGAACAGACAATTGGAAGGACGTGATCTGAACGGAACAGACAAAAAAGAGCTGGGCGACGCCTGTCTTCTGGGTATTGCTGGTGGCTTTTGCCATAGTCAATATGCTGGACAGTGCGCCTATGTGGGACAGTTTGATAAGGGCAGGCTGTTGGAAAAACACCCTGCCTCATGAGATGCTGACGCTGGGAGCCGGCACCACGAAAGTCTCTCTGAATTGGAGCATCTTATTGTAATCTCCAGTATTCATTCAATTATGTAGGAGGAAAACAAAATGGCATATCTTATTGGTCTGATTATTGGTCTGATTATCTACAGTATTGTTTTCGGATTCATTACGGAATACGTTGCGGAAAGCAAGGGGTATGACGGCGGCTTCTGGTGGGGCTTCTGGCTGGGAATCATCGGTCTGCTTGTTGTCGGTTTCAGACCGGATAACAGACAGGAATACCGTCCTTCCTCTTCTGCTGAACTCCCTGCGTGGGCCTCATCCTCTTCTTCCTCGTCTTCCAGTTCCAGCGGCTGGACGTGCACATGCGGGGCGAAGAATCCTTCTTCTATCGATTATTGTCTGTCCTGCCGCCGCTCCAAGAGCGACGCGGTGATGCCGAAGAAGATCTGCCCGCACTGCGGCGCAGGCAACAGATCCACCAATTCGCTTTGCTTTGCCTGTGATAAGCCGCTGGATGAAGGCGAATAAGCCTACGACCGCGGCTGCCGAACCGGCTGCCAGCTCAGCGGCAGCCGTTGACTATGCGGCGCTGCTTGAGCAGCTCGCCAAGCTGCATGATCAGAACATCCTGACCGATGAGGAATTCCAGCAGAAAAAGGCGGAGATTCTGGCGAAGATGTAAATGGGGGCAGCTTTTAGTTCTACAAAGAGCAGATGGGCAGATTGAAAAAGCAATTGATGATTATTTCCTGCTGGAGGCACTGTTCATCGAATATGCCATCATGGAGGATCGTTGCGAGTCTCTTTTGCGGAATGGCGGCGTATTCAATTCAGAGAAGCATGACAAGATCAACAAAAGCTGAATCGCATTGCAGAATTGGCGCGGAAAAAGAAATCGCTGATTTGCAAGTACATTTGATGAGATCATCGCCCAAAGTGCCGCGCCCTCTGGAACGGGCTCTGTAACAGATGAAATTCGCGAATATAAGAAATTGTTGGATGAAGGAATCATTACACAAGAAGAATTCGATGCGAAGAAAAAGCAACTGATGGGGTTGGATGACTAAAGAATGCCTCTGCTTACCTATTGAAGGAAAGCAGAGGCATTTCTTATCCTACCATTTTCGGATACTTGTACATCGTCGGTCTGCTTAGTCCGCAAATCCTTGCCAGTTTACTCACCTTCATATTCCCTGCCGCAAATGAGGGATAATGCTTGTAGAATATCGCCGGAATGCTGTCCACTGTGCTTTTGGGCCTGACAACGGGCTTGCCTTTATACACGATCAGTTACGGGCACACAAGAGTATGAGATACAACTGTTCCCATCTCATCGAGTGTTTTACACGCTTTTGCGGTTCGGGCGGCGCTTGATCCGCAGCAGACGCTCCGCATCGCTCTCGCAGAATCGCTCATCCAGCGGAATCCACAGCCACTTCCCGTCGTGATAAGTTGCCGTTTCGTCGTACAGCCGCTGCAGCGGACGGCTGAACGCCCCGCGCTGCGCTTCGAATTTTTCGCGCTCTGCTTTGCCCAGCGTGATCAGCAGCACGGCGGAGCCTTCCTTCGCATACAGCGTGCAGAGCGTCTTGCCGCCGCGGCGGTATTTGTGCTCTGCCTCCCAGCAGCCAAAGCCCTTATCCCATGTTTTCTCCATGTCGTACAAGCCGTTGATCAGCGTCACCAGAGCGTCCCATAATTTAAGCGTGTCCGGGTCAAGCAATTGGGGAAGGTATAGCAGAGGAGAACCACGATTGGGGGTTCCTTTCAGCACACTGATTGGCACGGAAAATAATAAAGGAGTAACGACGAGTTACTCCTTCGATGGAATGAAAGGATAACGGACACACTATCAGCGTGATGCAGCGCGTGAACAGGAGGTGAACAATCTTCTGTGATGCATCAAGGCTTATTTAGTGAGCAATTCTGATTCTGGTGGACAGTTTCTTTGTAATCTGCATGATGCTCCGAAGCAGCAGTGCTACCAGCAGACTTCCCACTACTACAACCAGTGGTCTGGTGAAGAAATACAACGGTTTTTTCCATAGATTGTAATGGGATGCAACTAAGTCGTATGTTTTTCCTATTGCAATATGAAGAATGTAGATATAAAGGGACAACTCGCGACCGATGAATGTGAGGACAGGTTGATTCAATGTGGGATACTTGATGGAAATGATCATGATTGCGAAGAATGTAATATAGGACCCGATAAAGAACTGACAGCTCTTGCCAAGCGTGAAACGCTCGGCAACTGCGCAGCAGCATCCCAAAGCTGCAACCAGAAGCCATGACCACAGGCTTCCTGGCAATGTCCGGATGCTTTCTTGCTTTATTCGGCAGAGCATTCCGAACATAAAGAAGGGTAGTGCCCGGAAAATGAACAGATTATAGAACCATAGCATTTGGTCCGATTCGGGAATCCTGACGCTGTTTTTTATGGGGACGATATGAGAAAATTCCTGTAATAGAATCATACCGAACATAAGGAATGGTGTCAGTGAGCAGTATAGCATACTGCGCTTTCCCTGTTTGAAGAGGAAGAGTACTGTCGTGTAGCAATACAACAGTGCGAGCAGGAACCAAAGATGGGGATATACGATCGGATCGTTCGTCAGAAAGAGCTTGACAATTCGTCCGGCATGCAGTTTATTGGTCTGGTATGCAGCAACTGTGAAGTCTTTGATATAGAATGAATTCCAGATCAGACAGAAAACCGCATAGAAACATGCGCTTGCCAGAATGAGCTTGAGAATATGACGAATTTTCCGCAAAACTCGTTCGTCAGGAATGTGCTGATCGGAAGATAAGTAATACCCTGAAATGGCGAAGAACACTGGAACGGCAAACTTGCATAAGGCGGTGATTGCATGACCAAGTGTTTCCAGACTTTGAGTGAAACTGTAGTGGATCAAGACAACAGCTATGCATGAAATGCCTTTGAACAGGTCGAACGAAGTATTTCTTAGTCTGTTTTCCAATGCGATTCCTCCATGATTTGTTGAGTGAATGTGTATACAGAAGCTCTGTTCGTTATGATCGGGTGAGCAAGTTACTTGAGTTTTGAGTGGCTTCTAATACTATGATACTATTGTATCAGAAGTCATGTGTTTTGCAATAGGCAAATGACTTCTGATCACACTGTCTATAGCTTCGCACGACTACGCGCAATACTGAATGAAAGATAATAAGCAACTGCAAATAATGCCGAAATGCCTTGTGAACGATGATTATGTATCAGCTGGGGAACCAACCGCAGCCTCCGAAGAGCCTGCGGCAGGGATTAGCTTCTCTTTTCCGAAGCGGCTTTGCGCCGGTCCGAAAGCGCCCACGGCAGATACGCAAGCGCATACATGGCCGTGATCGCCGCAGCCATGATGATCAGGCGAAGTGTGAAATTGGGCGGCAGAATATCCAGCACGGAGGGCGCTGCCTCCGGGCGGGCCATGTACAAGTAGTTCGCTCCGGGGATCATGGAATTGACCCAATATGCAAGCGCCGCCATCGCGGCAAGCGCGGCATACGACCTGACGGCGGAGCGCAGGGTGGGGCGCATGCCATGAACGAAGATCATATAGAAGATGGCGACATATCCCAGCGTATGCTCCAGCCAGAACTGGTAATAGCGGAACCGTGTGACGCCGGTATAGGTCAGCGGGGTAGGCGTGATCAGCGCAAACAGCGAGCCGGACAGCAGCCAGAAATAGCTGATATCAAACAGGAGCTGCTTTTTCCCGATCAGCATATAGCTGCACAGGATCACCGCCCAGCCGCATACGCCGATGGGCAGGTTCTCCACCGGGCCCGGATGCAGCCACGGCGCGCCCACAAGCCGCCAGTAATACGACATATCGGAGATGATCAGCGCGAACGCCAGCACATAGCGCAGCGTCTCCTCATGACGGCTGCTGCGGATCTGACGGCGGAAGCGATGCATCAGGAAGAGCGCCGCGAGCAGCAGCAAAACAGGCGCAAAATGCGCGGGCGTGAACAGCGCGAACTCCGGCTTCGTTCCCTCGGAGAAGAAGTAGATCAGGAATTCTCTCATACAATGTTTATCTCCTGTAACAGTTTTTATTTATTATACCATATGCACAGGAGGGCGGCAAGGAAAAAGCGGAATGCAGGCTGCTCCGCATCTGCGAGGCTGCGGGTGTTCCCTGCAGGGGGGACAACGAATGGCTGTTGCAAGGGCATGATTTCAGGATTCTGTCGCGATTGCTCGGGTATGCAGATGTGGGCATCATGTATAGTATATGTTCATCTGTATGGAGATGGGTTTGAGGAGATGTATATTTGTACGGAGACGGATTCGACGAAATGTACGCTGCCATTGTGTCAGAGAAATAGAAAAAGAGCCTTTCTTTTTCAGGAAAAGCTCTTATGCCAGGGGCAGAGGGACTCGAACCCTCAACAAAGGTTTTGGCGAGCGCACAACGGACGTTCACGCACGCCAACGACGATAGCAAACACTTCTCAAACGCGAATGACGTTGGTTCCTGACATGAAGAATGCCTGATACTCTATAATTGTATCCTTTGGCACTTCAATCTGCTTCAGCCTGTGACAACGGGCAAAGGCATGCGTGCCGATGCTGCGGAGACGGCTGGGCAAGTGAATGCATTCCAGATTAACGCAGTTCTGGAATGCATGCGCCGCGATCGTCTCGACGCTTGCAGGCAGGTAAACCTCGCGGATAAACTCAAATCCACATAATTCTTCGTGAGTTCCCACATTGATCTCAGATGTTTCCATACCGCCCCATGAGCACATCGGCGGCGGACCGCCATAACCCAAAAAGGCAACAGGCCTGGTGAATGCCCCTTCGCTAATGCAAACTACGCCATCCGGTACATGTACAACAGCTTGATCGCCATGATATTTTACCAATTCGCCGTTGTTGATTTCAAAAAGGCTCTGATCTGAATTCGAAGACAACGTTTTATCCCTCCCCGTCGATTCCTCAATGTATTCTTTTTCATCGTACTTACCATACAAATAATTATACATTGTATGTGTGTTTTTTCAAGAGTCCGCTTGCAAGAACTTCCGTAGCATGGAGCAAAAAAAGAACCAGTCTCTTTCGAAACTGGTTCTTCTGGCAGGGGCAGAAGGACTCGAATCCTCAACAAAGGTTTTGGAGACCCACGCGGACTTCTGCGCTGTTTCTCCACTCTTGAATCCTGCTGAACACATTGCCAGATAACCAACCTCATAGAACTATGAATGATTATACACGGTCATTCATCGGCGAACAAGAGCGAATCAACACGAAATAACCACACAACAACAAATAAAACTGACTCTTGTATGGAGATACACTTTCAAAGGAAAACGTAGCCTTGCTTCATTTCAACGCTGCGCTTTTTTATTGATGGATACAACTTTGAACAAGTGCGCGTGCCGTGATGCAGGGATTGAATACAGAGGCGAACATGTCTTTCGGCATACTTTTGCTACAAACTGCTATTACAAGGGCATGGACATCAAGATTTTATCTCGTCTTTTAGGGCATGCAGATGTCAATATCACCTACAATGTTTATATTCATCTGTTTGGAGATGGGTTTGAGGAAATGTAAGAGGCTTTAGTAGGAAAATAATATTATAGAAGCCCTACATGCTCAAAGATTTCTATTCTTATCTGTTTTGCAATCATCTCTGGAATATTGGACTGTTTATTATCAGAAAAAATATTATATCTTCCGATCCACTTAGAAGAGCCTGATAATTCAAAATAAATCTTTGCACTCCAATTGGAGAGGTTTCTTTGAGAATTGATCGTGATTGTTACTGCATTTGCACTCACAGAAACATGCTCAACTCTACGTACTTTATAGGCACATTTATAGGCAATCGCTTCAAATTCATTTTGAGCAATGACATATTTCTCGTGAGGAACTGTATAGGATGCTTTTTCCGTTGATGACGTACTTCTATATTCCGTTCTATTTTTACTTACGCTTTTTTTTCTGGTATCTCGCTTATTTTTGAAACAATCGGCAATAACACCGACTATTATCAACAAAGTACCGACACCGATCAGCAGTATTCCTGTATCAAGCATAATTATGCACCTCTATATTCATCATACAGGGAAAAGAAAAAGCGGCTTCTGTTTAGAAGCCGCTCTTCTGGCAGGGGCAGAAGGACTCTTTCTCCTCGCTCGACGCTCGTCGGTCAGGGCGGCTCTGACGTGCCACTGGCACGTCATTCACTTCCGCCCCATTCGAGTCCATCTTCCCCATTAATCAAAAGCAAAAAGCGGCTGGTCCAAAAACCAACCGCCTTTTGCTTGGCAGGGGCAGAAGGACTCGAACCCTCAACAAAGGTTTTGGAGACCCACGTGTTACCATTACACCATACCCCTAAGCACTTTTTCAGTATATCATGGGAATGCGCATTTGTCAACAGGGAAATGAAAGATTTGTCGATTTCTTTTGCACGGCGTCACAAGACGAGATCCTTGAGGATGTCGTGCAGCTGACCGCCGCAGCGCTCCAGCTCGCCCAGCACGCTGTCAATGCCCGTCTCGCTCCTGAGCCATGTGCTGCGCGTGATGGCGGCGTCCGGTGCGGGGCAGACGAGCAGCTGTGCGCCGGGGTAGAGGGTCTCGTAGTACATCCGCGCGCGGCGTGCATGCTGGGGCATGCAGCAGATGATGGCGCGGCGCACATCGATGCGCTCCGCGTCCGTGCGGCGGCGGGAGTAAATCGCATTCTGGTAGGTATAGGTGGCCTCGTCCTCGCGCAGGATGGCGGATTCCGGCACGCCGTTGGTCATCAGGATCTGGCGCATGAATTGCCATTCGGTTTCGAATTCGCCTTCGTATGCGCGGCTCCCGGATTTCTGCCCGCAGAAGCCGCCGCTCCCGATGGCGTACCGGCCGGAGGGAAGCACCAGCGGCGCATAGCCCTGCGCGTAGAGCCGGGCGGCATGCTCGGACGGCCCGGCGTGCCCGTTGCCGGGGATGAAGATGATATCCGACGGCTGCGGCGCATCCTCCAGGAAGATGAAGTCCTCCACGTCTTTGATCCACTGCAGCATGTCACTCCGCCTTTCGTCCGTGCTTCTCCGGGGTCAGCAGGCCGGCGATCGTCCCCGCGCCGTAGACGATATGCACGGCGGGGAAGAGGAAGGGCAGCGCCAGCAGCGCGGGCAGGCGGCCCATCGTCTCGCGCATGGCGCCGATCACAGCGAAGCAGAGATCTGCGCAGAGATAGACTGAGGCCAGCAGCGCAAGCGGCAGCGCATTGACCGGCGCGAGCAGCAGGCAGCCAAGCAGCGCCAGCACGAACAGCGCCGGCACCAGATGCCTTGGCGCGAAGCAGCGCGGCTGGATGTGCATTGTCCTGCCGATCCAGTAGCCGTTGCCCCATTTCTGGCGCAGCTGGCCGCGCAGCGTGGCGCGTGCGGCGTGGTAGGAGATGATCGCCGGGTCGAACCGGAAGCGATAGCCTGCGCAGCGCATGCGGTAGTGCATATCGTTATCCTCCGTGCGGCGCAGGCGCTCATCGTATCGCCCGGCGCGGTCATAGACCTCGCGGCGGTAGAGCGCATAGGCGAGGGTGTCGACGTAGCGCGCCTCCCCGGCGTTGCGGAAGGGCGCGGCCCCGCCGCAGAAGCGGGAGGTATCCAGCGCGCGCATGACGCTCTCCCACGGGGTGGAGGGCTCGGCGCCGGCGACGCAGCCGCCGACGATATCCTCCCCGCTTTCCAGTGCGCGCAGGTTGTTGGCGAGGAAATCCGCCGGGATGCGCGCGTGCGCGTCCAGCCGGATGACAGCGTCGCCCTGCGCGGCGTCCAGCGCGACATTGATGCCGCTGGCCAGCCATTGCTTTTCATTTTTGAGAACCTTCACGGGGAAGGGGGCGCGCGCAGCGAAATCCCGCATGACTGCCTCCGTGCCGTCTGTGGACATGCTGTCCACCAGCAGCAGCTCAAGCTGCTCCGGCGGGATCGTCTGCGCGAGCAGATCCTCAAGCAGGAGCGGCAGGCAGCGTGCGGCGTTGAGCGCGACGATGATAAAGCTGATTCTGATCATATCGTATACCTGTGATCTTGATGAACGCCGTCGGCGTCAGCGTGCGCTGTATTCCCGGCTGCGGACGCGGTAGGTCGCCAGACCGGCGGGGAAGGCGAAGAAGAAGAGCTTGCAGGAGACGAAGGCGCGGGGCCTGCGGCGTGCGAGCAGGAAGCCCAGCTGCAGCGCCTGAATGAAGCACGCCCCGGCAAAGCCCAATCCGCCAAGCAGCAGGATGAGCAGCACGCACAGCCAGTCCAGCGCATAGAAGAGGAACTTCTCCTTCTCCCGGCGGATGTATGCTGCGGCCTTGCCCTGCGCCATCGCGCAGCGCATCGCCTGCCCCTCGCCAAGGCGGCGGCGGGAGAAGAACACGGAGAGCAGGCCCCGGTTGTCCCGCACAGCGTCTGTGTGGCGGATCATCGGGACGGGCAGCTCGAGAATCGTGCAGCCCGCGTCCAGCAGGCGGGCGTGCAGCTCCGCCTCCTCGCAGGCGATGGTATCGCCGGACCAGCCGCCGCAGCGCGTCAGCGCTTCGGCCTTGAGGAAGACCGCGCCGCCGAACTCAGGGCAGACGCGCTCCGCCGTGCAGCCGAAGTAATTGGGATTGCGCCCGATCTCCTCGCCGCCGCGCAGATAGACGTCCTCCCGGATGCCGGTCACGCCGTCGCAGTCCCGGGCGGCGATGGTCATCAGGGCCTTCTCGGTGAAGCCGGGCTGCAGCTGCATATCCCCGTCCAGGAAGAGCAGGTATTCGCCCTTGGCCTCCTTCGCGCCGATGCTGCGGCCAAGGCCGGCCGTCGGGCTGGGCTCGGAGAGGAGGAAGCAGCGTGCGCCTGCGTCCTTCGCGATGGCGAGGCTGTTGTCCGAGGAGCCGGAGTCCACATAGAGCATCTCATGGCTGAGCACGCCCAGCGCGCCGCGGATGCTGGCAAAGCAGGCGCCAAGGCGCTCGCCCTCGTTGCGCCCGATCACGATTACGCTGATCATCCGTCTTCCCTCCCCGGTAAAAGCATGATATAATAGAAGCTGCCAGAGGCACATAACATATCAGTTTATTATCGCACAAATCGACAACTTGCGCAAGGGCGAGAATTCGGAGGAGAAGGCATGCTGCTGAGCGTTATCATCCCGTTTTATCATGTGGAGGCCTATATCGGCGCGTGCCTTGACGCCGCTGCCCGCCTGCCGCAGGGGGAGTGCGAGCTGCTGCTGGTGGACGACTGCGGCATAGACGCCAGCGCGCAGATCGCGGCGCAGTACGCGGCGCGGTATCCGCATATCCGCATCATTCGCCGGGAGGCGAACGGCGGCCTGTCCGCTGCGCGCAATACCGGCCTTGCCGCGGCGCAGGGCGAGTATGTCTACTTCCTTGACAGCGACGACGTCCCGTACCCGGATGCGCTGCTCTCGCTGGCGCGGGAGGCTGCGGCAAAGCGGCTGGACGTCGCCAAGGCGCGGTTCGTCTACTTTGACGATGCGGATGGCAGGGAATGGGACGGCCCGGCGATCCCCGCGGCAGAGGCCGCATCGGGCGGCGCGCTCTTCGCTGCGCAGTGCGCTGAGGGCGTCTACGAGCCGATGGTCTGGCAGTGCGTGTATCGACGTGCATTCCTTGAGGCGCACGGTCTGGTCATGGCCGAGGGTCTGCTCTTTGAGGACGAGCTGTTTCAGGCGCCTGTTCTTCTGCGGGCGGAGCGCGCGGCGGCGTATGAGATGAAGATCCTGCGTTACCGCCAGCGTGCGGGCAGCATCATGGGTTCATTCGCCAGGAGCAGCCGCTGGTGCGCGAGCTATCTGGAAGTCTGCAGGCGGCTGACAAAGGAGGCCGCTGCGCAGCAGCCCGGTGCAGCCCGCAGCGCGCTGATGAAGCGCGTGGGGCAGATCGCGCTGGGCACGGCGAAGAACATCTCCGCCTATCATCTCCCGGAGGATATTGCGGCGGAGGCGATGGCGTTCGTCGCGCAGCACAGGCGGGAGCTCTCCGGCTATGCGCTTGCCTCCGGCAATGCCTTCGTCGCGGCGCAGGGGCTGCTGCTGCGCCTGTCTCCCCGGCTGTTCATGGCTGCTTATCGCCGGGCATAATCCGTATACATACAGGCTCCCTCTGCCGGATGACGGCGGAGGGAGCCTATTCTGTGTTGCCTGTGCCGCGCGTCAGCGCAGCCCGATCGCGCGCAGCACGCTGCCGGTCGTCATGCCGGCGTCTGTATAGGCGAGTGCATCCGGTGCAATGGGCAGGGGCGCGCCGCCGGTCAGCCGGATCATCCGCTGATTATGGCGCAGACGGTCTGCGCTGCACAGGATGGATGCGCGGACGGAAGGTCTGGCGATCTCCTGCGCATGGGCGAGGATCTGCTCCAGCGTGCCGTACTGCGCGAGCAGCGCCGCGGCCGTCTTCGGCCCGACGCCGTCCGCGCCGCGCAGGTTGTCCGCCTTGTCCCCGGTCATCGCCTTGTGATCGGCGTACTGCTCCGGTGTGATACCCAGCTTTGCCTGCAGGGTCTGCGGGGTGTCGATCGTCGTGCGCTCGCCGCGGTAGCGCAGCACGCTCACGCGCGGGGATATCAATTGGAAGAAGTCGCTGTCAAACGAGGAGATGACCACATCCGTATCCGCTGCGGCGTGCATCGCATAGGCGGCGATGAGGTCATCCGCCTCGCAGCCCCGCGCCTCGGCATGGCGTATGCCCAGACAGTCAAGCGCGGCATATACGCCGCTGATCTGGGAGAAGGGGTTCTCCTCCTCGGGCACGGCGCTGTAGTCCGGGCGGTTGGCCTTGTAATCGGGGTCTAGCGCGCGCCGTTCACCCGGGTCCTCGCTGTCAAAGACGGCGAGCACATGCGTGGGCTGCGTCATGCGGATGATCTTCAGCAGCGCGCCGGTGAAGCCAAGCACGCCGTGGATCGCATCGCCCCGGGCATTCGTGATTCGCGCGGGCATGCCGAAGAACATCTGGAAGAGCAGGTTGCTCCCGTCCACGAGCAGGAGCCGCGCTGCGTCACACGTTGGCATGCAGGCCCTCCCAGCAGATGCGGCGGTAGTTCGCCCGGTCCGTTGCGCCCTCCGTGCTCAGGAAGAGCAGACGCGAGGAGGCGCTGAGCCCCAGCTGTCTGCGCATGGGCTCCAGTTCCGGCAGGGTGAGGATCTGCGCCGCGCAGCCAAAGCCGGACGCGCCGCTCTCGCCGGAGATCACGCGCTCGTCGCCGCCCCACGGGTTGCCGAGGATGCGCATGCCGCGCGCAGCCGCCTCGTCCGGGCAGGTCACGCAGTAGTCCGCGCAGGCGGAGAGCACATCCCACGCGATGGAGCAGGGTTCGCCGCAGGCGAGGCCCGCCATGATCGTGGGCATGGAGCCTGTGACGGCGTGCAGCGCGCCGTCCGCTGCGGCGGCCGTGCGGTAGAAGCAGTCGGCTTCGTTCGGCTCGACGATGATGATGGTCGGGCGGTTTTCGCCGTATGCGCTGGCGTACAGCTCGGCGATGGCCGCCGCCATGGAGCCGACGCCCGCCTGCAGGAAGAGGTGCGTCGGCGGCTGCGGCAGCTGCTCCATCGCCTCAAGCCCCATGGTCATGTAGCCCTGCATGATGCGCATGGGGATCTGCTCGTAGCCGTCCCACGCAGTGTCCTGCACGAGCGTCCAGCCGTTCTCCTGCGCCATGCGTGCGCAGAGGCGGACGGTGTCGTCGTAGTTGCAGTCAGTGATCGCGGCGTCTGCCCCGCAGGCGCGGATGTTCTCAAGGCGTTCGCTGGCGCTGCCCGCAGGCATACGGACGACGGAGCGATGCCCGTATTCGCGTGCGGCCCATGCGACGCCGCGCCCGTGGTTGCCGTCTGTGGCGGTGATGAAGGTCATCTGCCCCAGCTGCCTGCGCGCCTGCGGCGAGGTCAGCGCGCCGTAGGTCATGCCGTCCCCGTCAAGCCCGAGCCTGTCGGCGAGGATGCTGCCGATGGCATAGCTGCCGCCGAGCACCTTGAAGGCGTTCAGCCCGAAGCGGAAGGACTCGTCCTTGACATGGATCGAGGCGACGCCCAGCAGCTCGGCTGTCTGCGGCAGGGCTTTGAGCGGCGTCATGCTGTACTGGGGAAAGGTCTTGTGGAAGGCGCGGACGCGGCGCGCGGCCTCCATGCTCAGGAAGGTCATGTCCGGCGCGGCGGAGGGGCGGGGCATGGCGGCGATGCGGTAATCGGTATGCATGAGGTTCATCCTTTCTTCATCACAAGGATCATTCGCGGCTGCCGGCGGCGCATCTCCCTGCTTCGGCTGCGCGCGGAATATGCAGTGTGCTGCCGGGGATGTTTTCTGAATACCGGGGCTGTCTATGTGGATCATTCTATTCGGATGAGCATATTCCTGCGAGGATTCCGGAAACTCCTTTGTATCCGCACGCCCGGCGATCTGTCTGCGATCTTACAAACCTCCGCCGACAGGATCAAAGCATAAAGCAGTACCCGTCCGCGCCAAAAACTGGCGCGGGCGGGTTGACTTATTCTGCGGTTAAGGGTAGAATCCTCTTGAATACGTCTGTACACGGAGGTTGGAACGATGAAGAATCAGAAGGCGGGGGAGCGCAGCAGCTTCTCCGGAGGGCTTGGTTATATTCTGGCGGTGGCGGGTTCCGCCGTCGGCCTTGGCAATATCTGGCGTTTTCCGTATCTGGCGGCAAAGTACGGCGGCGGCATTTTCCTGCTGGTGTATCTGCTGCTGGTGCTGACGTTCGGCTATACGCTGATCGTGTCGGAGACAGCGCTTGGCCGCATGACGCGCAAGAGCCCTGTCGGCGCGTATGCGCAGCTGTCCAAGGGGCGCGCAGCCCGCGCAGGCGGCTGGGTCAATGCGATTGTCCCGATGCTGATCGTGCCGTATTACAGCGTGATCGGCGGCTGGGTGATGAAGTACCTGTTTGAGTACCTCAGGGGCAGCGCGATGGCGCTGGCGGAGGATACGTTCTTTGAGGGCTTCCTCGCCTCTCCGGTGAGCATGGAATTATGGTTCCTTCTGTTCGCTGCGGCGACGGTTATGATCATCATGGGCGGCGTGAAGGCCGGCGTGGAGCGTGTCTCCAAGATCATGATGCCGGTGCTCATCGTTCTGGCGGTGGTCGTGGCGGCGTATTCTGTCACGCGGCCCGGCGCGATGGAGGGCGTGAAGTACTTCTTCATCCCCAGCTTTGAGAACTTTTCGCTGATGACGATCGTCACGGCAATGGGGCAGATGTTCTATTCGCTCTCCATTGCCATGGGCGTGCTCTTCACCTACGGCTCCTACATCAGCAAGGACATCGACATTGAAAAGTCCACGACCCAGATCGAGGTGTTCGATACGGCGATTGCCGTGCTGGCAGGCCTGATGATCATCCCTGCGGTGTTCGCCTTCTCCGGCGGCTCGCCGGAGACGCTCAAGGCCGGCCCCTCACTGATGTTCATCACCCTGCCCAAGGTCTTTGCGAGCATGGGTCTGGGGACGCCGGCGGGCGTGCTGTTCTTCCTGCTGGTGCTCTTTGCGGCGCTGACCAGCTCCATCTCCCTCCTGGAGACGAGCGTCTCCACCTTCGAGGATCAGTTCGGCTGGAGCCGCAGAAAGGGCTGCGCCTTCATGACGGCGGCGATG
>JAGBAV010000067.1 GCA_017938795.1 Clostridia bacterium | reverse complement strand
TGCCGCCGTCGATGCAGAAGCAGCCCTCTTCCGGATGCAGCAGCTCACGGGAGCTCTCGCCGCCAGCCTCGAGCTTCTCGATCAGAGCGGCAACAGCGTCAGCGTACAGCGGGTTGCACTCGATGGTGGCGTTCATTTCGCCCGCGACGATCGCGTCGAACGCAGCCTTAACGGAGTCGCAGCCAACGATGATGATGTCCTTGCCCGGGACCTTGCCGGCGGCCTTGATGGCGTCGATGGCGCCCAGAGCCATGTCGTCGTTCTCAGCGAGGAGGACGTCGATATCTTCGTGAGCCTTCAGGAAGCTCTCCATGACGGCCTGACCTTCAGCGCGGGTGAAGTTGCCGGTCTGGGAAGCGATAACCTTGTAGTTCGGATACTGAGCCAGAATCTCGTTGATGCCGGCGGTACGGTCGGTCGCAGCAGCGGCGCCAGTGGTGCCTTCCAGGATCACGACATTGACTTCTTCGGTGGTGTTCATGTAGTTGACGGTCCAGCGAGCCATGCGGCGGCCTTCCTCGATGAAGTCACCGCCGAACGCGCCGGCGTACTCGATCTCTTCCATGCAGTCGGGCATACGGTCGACCAGGATCAGCGGGATCTCAGCCTCGTTGACCTCCTTGAGGACCTCATCCCAACCGGTGGTCACGACGCCGGTGAAGAGGATGTAGTCAACGCCCTGGGTGATGAAGTTACGGAGAGCCTTAACCTGGTTCTCCTGCTTCTGCTGCGCATCGTCATAGATCATGTCCCAGCCCTTATCGGCGGCCATGCCGCGCAGGCTGTCGGTGTTGGCGGTACGCCAGTCAGACTCCTGGCCAACCTGGGAGAAGCCGATGGTCAGAGCGGACGCGCTGGCGACGCAGCCAACGACGAGCACGAGGGCGAGGACGAGAGTAATGATCTTCTTCATGTGGTTTCCTCCTTTTGATATTGGGTGTCGAACACGTGCAGGCAGATTACCTGCTTCTTGACAAAAAGAATAGCACACAACAGTCAGAATTGCAAGGTTTTCGGCCGGATTTATTGTTAAAAATGTGTTTCATTCCCATTCCTGATTTGTGGAAATTTCGCAAAGTTTCGTCTGTCCGTCTCTGCCGCCTCCAGACGGAACTGCGCCGCACATGCCCCAGCAGCCGGCGCTTTGGCCATTATTGTCCCATACGCGCAAACAGAATTACAGAGCAAGCTCCATCCGCTGCATGATATGATCCTGATACACCTTGTCAAGCTCCACAAAGTATCCGCTCCAGCCCCATACGCGGACAATCAGGTTTCTGTAGTTTTCAGGGTGACGCTGCGCGTCCTCCAGCGTCTGGCGGTTGACAGCATTGAGCTGAAGCTGATGTCCGCCCATGAGCATATAGCTGCGCACCAGCGCCGCGACCTTCGCCACCGCCTCTGCATTGCGGAAGACCGTATCGTGCAGCTCGATGGTCAGCGGGCCGCCGTTGATCACGCGGCGCAGATTCGGTCTGGCGAACGAATGCAGGATGGACACCGGCCCCTTCGCCCGCATGAACAGGCTCGGAGAATAATTCGCGCCCAGCGCCTCCCTCGCCCTGCGCCCGTCCGGCGAGGCCGGAAGATCCTGCGGATGCCAGACATAATACATCGCGGAGCCCGTGCCGGCGCGAAAGATGCCGCCCCGCTCGTTCCTGCGTCCTTCAAGCGCATCGGCAAAGGTATCAAGCAGCCATACCGCGCGGTCATCCACGCAGTCTTCATGATTGCCCATCTTGGGCGTATGATAGCGCAGCTTTGTCAGCAGCTCGTCCTCTCCCTCAAAGTCCGTCTGCAGGCAGCGGACAAGGCGCTCAGGCGTGATGCTGCCGTCCCCGTACACATAGCGGTCGATGACCTCCAGCGAATCCGCCGCGGTCGCCACGCCCGTGCCGTGCAGGCCGTAGTTGTTATAGACGCAGCCAAGCGAAACATCCCTCGCCTGCTCCACGCATCCCTCCATCATCAGCGAAACATACGGCGCGGGGAAAACGAAGAGATTCTTCACCTGCTCCTGCACGGCGTCCGCCTGACGGACAATCTTTTCTTTTACCTTATCGCAGAACGACGCATAATCCGGACACGCGGTCAGATCCTCCAGCACAGCCTCCGTCACCGCGCGCGCCAGCGATACCGCGCCGATGTTCGGGATATCCATCGCCCTGCCGGGGATGATGAACTCCCAGCAGGCGGCGACGACATAGTTATGTGCATCCTCCCTGCTGTAGCCCAGATCCATGAGGCCCGGGATCACCACGTCGTCATTGCTGTACTGCGGGAAGCCCAGCCCCTGTTTCGTCAGTTCGCTGCCAAGGATGTAGGCGGACATCGGCGTATCCTTATGCACGCGCAGATTGATTTTCGGATCGATCAGCTTCAGCTCAAGGCTTGCCTTCAGGCACAGCTCCGACAGGAGGTTATAGCTGTCCGTGCCGTCGGGGTTGAGGCCGCCCAGCACCATGCTCTGCCCGTTGTCGCCCTGCTGCATGCCGGTGTAAAGGTCGCTGTCCCTGTTGACCGTCAGGAAGAACTCCTCAAGCAGCTCAAGCGCAGTTTCTTCATTATATACACCGGCCTCGAGGTCCTTGGCAAACCATGGATACATGTACTGATCAAAGCGGCCGACGGTATTGTGATAGTTATGCCCGCACCACATTACATAGTGCAGGATGCGCAGCATCTGCAGCGCCTCAAGGAAGCTGCGCGGCGCCTTGGCAGGCACATGTGAGAGCACATCCGCCACGGTCCGGTTCCCCACAGCCTGCGCCTCCCGCGCATAGGCGTCCGCAAGCGCCTGCGCGGCGGCCAGAATGCTCTCCTGCGCGCGCAGGTACCTCGCCGCCTCCGCCTCGCCTGCCGCCTCACGCGCTGCCGCCAGCTCAAGCAGCTGCGAGCGCTTGGCGTCAAACCCGCAGCACATCAGCATGGTGTAATCCACATTGATGTTGCAGACCTCGCCCTGCTCATGAAGCCAGTGCTTTGCCCGCAGCGCCTCCATCTCCTCCGGCGTATACAGCTCGGGCAGCTTTGTCACCGTGCGCATGAAGGCAATGCGCTCCTCCGGGAAGACGACGGGCTTCTCCGAACGCAGCACATGCAGATGTCTGCGCACACTTCGCTCAAGCGGCGACGCGCCCTCCGCAGCAAACCGACGCGCCAGCGCATAAACATCCTGATCAGGCTGGCGGAAGGCATGATGCGCCTTGCGTACGATAAAAAACTCCCTCAGGCTGCTCATATGCGTTGTCACAGCACATCACACTCCAATCCATATGCTTTGAATATGTCTTTCCTGGTCTGCACCTGCCGCTCCGGATCAAACCGCGGCGCATAGCGCATGCCGATCATCTCATACTTCGCCCCTGCCGTCTTGTGATATGGCAGCAGCTCCACCTTCGCCCCGGCTCTGTGCCTCGCGACGAACTCCGCCGTCGCCCGCAGGTTCTCCTGTGTGTCGCTCACCCCGGGGATCAGAGGTACACGGATACGGCAGGGCAGCCCGGAGTGCAGCAGCGTTCGCGCATTCGTCAGAATCCGCTCATTGGATACGCCTGTATGCGCCCTGTGCATGGCGTCATCCATGAGCTTGATATCCATCATCACGAACTGCATCCGGGAGATAACCCGTTCAAACACCTCCGGGTCGGCATAGCCGCTCGTCTCGATCGCGCAATGCACATCGTCAAGCAGACCGACGGTCTCCACGACAAAGCGGTGCTGCATCAGCGGCTCGCCGCCGGAGAACGTCACCCCGCCCCCGCAGGCGGCATAGTACGCTGCGTCCCGCATGATCATCTGCGCCAGTGCCTGTGCGCTCATCCGCTCGCCGGCAATGCGCCTTGCCTGATTCGGGCAGACCGCCACGCAGCGGCCGCAGAGACTGCAGGTCCCGCCGGAACAGACCTCCCGGCATTTCCCACAGTCTGTGCATGCGCTCCGGCTCACCATGATCTGCGGCGCAGCTGTCAATCCCTCCGGATTATGGCACCAGCTGCAGCGCAGCGGGCATCCCTTCAGGAAGACGGTCTGCCGGATACCGGGCCCGTCATATACCGAAAACTCCTTGATATCAAAGACAATCCCCTCGGCCATGCCAATCCCCCTCCTTCGTCCATCCGCCCGCGTTCCCTCCAGCGCGCAGCAGCAGACCGTCAGTCTGTCACTGCACAGGGGTAAAAATGCAGCAGCCCGCCGCGCCGGAATTCCGGTGCAGAAGGCTGCCGAAAAGCGTCTTTCAGTTCTCCGGGCGCGGCGGGATCTGATCGTAGCCGGCATACTGCATCATGGCGTCAACCAGCTCCGGATACGGCCAGCTGCAGGTCTTCCTGTCAAACAGACCGAAGCGCTCGCCATTGCCCTTGAAGAGATTATTATCCCACCAGCAGCAGGCCATGCCCCGCGCGCTCGCGCTGGCGATATACAGCGCAGCAAAATCCACACGGTCCTGCAGGTTGCCCTTCTTCTCCATCGCGCCGAACTCGCCGATGACGACGGGCGTGCCGTTGGCGATGTACTTCTTGTACAGGTCGTTCATGAAGTTGGCGATCTCTCTCTTGGAGGACGCGCCGTACGCGCTGAAGGAATCCGTTCCGTTCATATCCAGCGCGAAGGAATAGGGCGTATACGCATGGACAGAGACGATCAGTCTGTTCTCCGCCGTATCCTCCGGCATACGGAAATAGGATGCGCAGGCAAATCCCGGCGCAGCGCAGTAGCCGGGCACCATCAGGTAGCGATCGGCATTATGCCCGCCGCCTGCGCGCACGGTATCCACAAACACCTGATTGAGTCTGTTGATGCATTCGGCGGACTCAAGGCCGCGCGCATTGTCTGCGTCAAAATACCATTCGATATCCTCGCCCCGCAGGCGCGGCTCATTCATGGACTCGAAAATCAGATGCTCATCATACGCAGCAAACCGCTCGGCAAGCTGACGCCAGATGGAGGCGACATACCGCTCCGCCGTGGCATAATGCTCCTCGGACGGGTACATGTACTGCGGGTATACGTCATGATGGATGTTGAGGATGACATACATATCGCGCGCAAGCGCCCAGCCGGCAACCTCCTCCACGCGGTCAAGCCACTGCCCGCTGATGGCAAAATCCTCGCCGGAAACATGATTATGCCAGCTCACCGGGATGCGCAGCGTATTGAAGCCGGCAGCATGGATCGCCTCGATCATGGCCTCCGTCGTCTTCACGCCGCACCACGCGCTTTCGATGTTCATTTCATTTCCGTTATAGGAGTCGAAATTCGCATCAAACGTGTTGCCCAGATTCCAGCCGATCCTCATGTCCTGAACGAACGCCATCGCTTCATTCTGCGGCACCCGGAACTGCAGAATATCATCAAACTGCGGAATCACGATCTCGCCCTCCTCCGCCTGCGCACAGGCTGCACACAGTCCCATTGTCAAACATATGGCAATCATCAGCCATTGTCTCATTTTCATGCTTCGTCCCCTCCGTATCTGGTCTTGTACTGATTATACCATACCTCGCCGGCGAATGATACCGCCGCCCATGCATTTTATACATTTCATGCATTTTTCACAACCGTTCAACAACTTGTAACACTTCGTAAAATTTGACGCGAAAACATTTTCGTTCACAGCCAGTTTCGTGCAAACTATACACATTACACCCCATATTTGAACTCGGAAACCTTGACAATGCCATATAGCTGGGATAGAATAATCTACATAAATAAGTATGATACAAGGGACGGTTTGCGCATCCGGCGTTTCAGCCTCGCGCGCAGCTGTCCCGAAGAAGACGGCGCGAGCGCATCCGGCGCCGTCGGAAAGGCGGACTATGCTTAAGAAGTATCAACGTACCCTGATCAAACTGCTCTGCCTCCTCGCTGTCATTGCGCTTGTCGTGCTGCTCAACCGCGGCGCGCAGAGCTTCCATGACAAATATGAGGGCGCGGATCTGACCGCCGACGTCACCGGCATCGGGCGCGGCGACACGTATGACGGCTATCTGCGCGCGCATGCGGACGCTGCCGCCGGTCCTGCCGCTGTGGCCGTCGATATCGCCGCCTTCGAGGGCGACGGCGAGCTGCGCAGCGAGGGCGGCGCAGCCTGCGTCTATGCCGCCGACGGCTCCAGCGTGACGTGGCCCGTCGAGGTCGCGCAGGCCGGCATGTATGCCATCCGGCTTGACTACAAGGCCGTTGAGTCCCGCGGCGTGGATATGGAGCGCGAGCTGTACATCAACGGGGAGCTCCCGTTCGACGGCGCAGCCACGCTGACTTTCCCGCGCCTGTGGACGGATGACGGCGAGGTCCGCAAGGACAATCAGGGCAACGACATCCGCCCCTCCCAGATCGAGGTCTTCGACTGGCAGCAGATGTATTGCCAGGATGATATGGGCTACACCATCGAGCCGTATCAGTTCTATTTTGACGAGGGCGTCAGCACGATCACCCTCAAGGCCGTCAACGAGCCCATGCTCCTGCGCGGCCTTACGCTTGTGCCCGTGATGAAGGCGCAGGACTACGCCGCCTACAGCGCGGCGCATGCCGGCGTATCCGTCAGCGAGAGCGCCAAGAACTGGCAGACCATCATTCAGGGCGAGGACGCATACCTGCGCTCCACCCCGTCCCTGTATGCGCGCTATGATCGCTCCTCCCCCGCGACCGTTCCCTACGACGTCACCAACACCGTGCTCAACTACATCGGCGGCGACCCGTGGAATAAGGCCGGCCAATGGATCGAATGGGAGATGGAGGTGCCGGAGGACGGCCTGTATACCATCTCCATCAAGGCGCGTCAGGCGTATCAGCGCGGTGCGGTCTCCTGCCGCAGCCTCTACATTGACGGCGAGATCCCGTTTGAAGAGGTCAGCAAGCTCTCCTTCGGCTACAACACCTCGTGGAATATGTACACCCTCTCCGACGAGGCGGGCACCCCCTATCGCTTCCATCTGACGGCGGGCCGCCATACCATCCGCCTGCAGGCGATGCTCGGCGACATGGGCCCCATCCTGCGCGAGCTGGAAGACAGCATCTACCGCCTGAACCTCATCTACCGCAAGCTGCTGGTGCTCGTGGGCGTGAACCCCGACCGCTTCCGCGACTACAACCTTGGCAAGGTCTATCCCGAGGTCATTGAGGCGATGGATCTTGAGAGCAAGCGTCTGTACAAGCTGGTGGACGACACCGTCGCCATCACCGGGCAGAAGAGCGACCGCGTCGCCGTCGCGCAGACGCTGGCCGTGCAGCTGGAGCAGTTCGTTACCTACAACGAGCGCATCACGCAGTCCTTCGTCAACTTCAAGGACAACATCACCAGCCTCGGCACAGCCATGCAGAATATGTCCGAGACGAAGCTGGATATCGACATGATCGTCGTCAGCGGCGAGAATGCAGCGCCGCCGAAGGTCAGCGACGGCTTCTTCCAGAAGATGATCCATGAGCTCCGCTCCTGCGTTGCTTCCTATTTTGTGGACTACAACGCGCTGGGCGATGTCTACGACGACGCCGAGGGCGACAATCTGCTCGAGGTCTGGATTGTCACCGGCCGCGACCAGAGCACCGTCCTGAAGACCATGGTCGACGATATCTTCACCCCGGTCGTCACCGGCGGCCGCGTGAAGGTCAACGTTAAGCTCGTTCTTGCCGATACCCTGCTCACCGCCGTCGTCGCCGGCAACGGCCCGGACGTCGTGCTCTCGCTGGGCAGCTGGTTCCCTGTCAACTACGCGATGCGCAACGCCGTCGAGGACCTGACGCAGTTTGAGGACTACGAGGAGGTCATCAAGGACTTCTACCCCAGCGCGATCACGGCGCTTGAGTACAACGGCGGCGTCTATGCCCTGCCTGAGACGCAGGAATTCTCCGTGCTCTTCTACCGCGAGGATGTTCTGGAGGAGCTGAACCTCACCCCGCCCAGAACGTGGGACGAGCTGATCGCCATGCTGCCCACCATCCAGGGCAACAACCTCTCCGTCGGCGTTCCCTTCCCGGATATCACGACGCTGGATATGTCCGTGCTCAACTCCATGATCTACCAGAACGGCGGATCCATCTATGATGCGGAAGGCAAGCGCACCACCATCGACGAGGAAAGCGGCGTTGAGGCCTTCAAGCGCTATACCTCCCTGTATAACGACTACGGCCTGCCCACGATCTACGACTTCGTCAGCCGCTTCCGTTCGGGCGAGATGCCCATCGGCGTGGCCAACTACAGCACCTACAATACGCTGATGGTCTCCGCGCCGGAGATCCGCGGCCTGTGGGATTTCACCGCCTTCCCCGGCACCCTGCAGCAGGACGGCGCGATCGATCACTCCGTGCATTCTCAGGGTCTGTGCTGCATGATGATCGCCACGGACAACGAGCAGGTCAAGCAGAACGCGTGGGAGTTCATGCGCTGGTGGGTCAGCGCAGAGACGCAGACGCGCTTTGGCCGCGAGATCGAGAGCATCCTCGGCTCCTCCGCCCGCTACACGACCGCCAACAC
The DNA here is from genome assembly GCA_017938795.1 of Clostridia bacterium. GTDB lineage: Bacteria > Bacillota > Clostridia > Christensenellales > Aristaeellaceae > Ventricola. Next base: position 8,173 of record JAGBAV010000067.1, on the reverse strand, counting down.
CGGCGCGCTCAAGCAGCTCGCGTGGAGCTCGGATCAGCTCGCCGTGCTCGAGGATCAGATGGCGCAGACCGTCGGCTTCCGCGAGATCGCCGGCGGCTACTCCACCACCCGCCACATGACCAACGCCATCCGCCGCGTCACCAACGCCAAGGAGGATGCGCGTGAAACGCTGCTGACCTATGCCCGTACCATCAACGAGGAGATCAAGGTCAAGCGCAAGGAATTCAACCTGTCCATCGACTGAGCAGAAAGGAGGGAGTCTCATGACGTCATTCATCAAACGCTACACGGAAATGAAAAAAGAAGAGCTGCGCTACAATCTCCATAAGGCCAGCAAAATGAAGATGTGCTACTTCTTCCTTGCGCCCTATGCGATCCTCTTCTTCACCTTCTTCATCCTTCCGATTGCGTCCTCGATCTTCTTCAGCTTTACCTACTATAATATTCTGGAGTCTCCGCGCTTCATCGGCCTGCAGAACTACATCAACCTGATCCTTCAGGACGAGGTCTTCCTGACAGCCGTCAAGAATACATTCGTCGTCGCCGTGATCACGGGCCCTGTGGGCTATATCCTCTCCTTCCTGTTCGCGTGGTTCATCAATGAGCTGCCGCGCTGGATCCGCACGGTCGCCGTCGTGGTCTTCTATGCGCCGTCCATCGCGGGCAACGCATTCTACATCTTCTCCATTATCTTCCGCGGCGACGCCTACGGCTATCTGAACTCCTTCCTGCTGCAGTTCGGCCTGATCGACGCGCCGATCCTGTGGCTGCTCAACCCGGACTATATCATGCCGGTCGTCATCATCGTCATCCTCTGGATGAGCATGGGCACGGGCTTCCTCTCTTTCGTCGCAGGTCTGCAGGGCGTGGACCGCAGCATGTACGAGGCCGGCTATGTGGATGGCATCCGCAACCGCTGGCAGGAGCTCTACTACATCACCCTGCCCTCGATGAAGCCGATGCTGCTCTTCGGCGCGGTCATGTCCATCACCACCGCCTTCAATGTCTGCGACGTGCCCCGTGCGCTGGCGGGCTACCCCAGCACGGACTACGCCGCCCGCACAATCGTCACGCACCTGTTCGACTACGGCTTCTCGCGCTTTGAGATGGGCTATGCCTCCGCGATCGCGACCGTGCTGTTCGTCGTGATGATCCTGTGCAACAAGGCGATCCAGTCGATTCTGAGGAAGGTGGGCACATGAGCATGAATAATCTGGAAAACAAAAGCAGCGGCTACGATCTGGAGAGCATCCTCGCCCGCCGCCGCCTCGAGGAAGCGCAGGCCAAAGCTGAGCGCAAGAAGTTCCTCCTCATCTCGTTTCTGATCCTTGCCGTGCTGGCCGCTGCGCTGATCGTCGTCAGCGTGCAGATCGGCAAAATCGAAGCCTACAACCAGCAGGTCGGTCAGGGCCTCATCGAAGGCGCGATTGACAACGACATCTCCGTCTACATGGTCATCCGCGTCGCCGTGATCGCCGTGATGATCGGCTATGCGCTCTTCATGCTGGTGAAGCTGCTCAAGCCCAAGCGCCGCAAGCCCAACCGCAGCTTCTGGGGCGATCTGGGCATCTACCTGCTGATGAGCATCATCGCCGTGGCGATGGCATTCCCGCTGGTCTTCTCCATCGCCTCCTCGCTCAAGCCGCTTGACGAGCTGTTCCGCTTCCCGCCCAAGGTCTTCCCGCAGCACATCACGCTGGATAACTTCAGCGACCTGATCGTCGTGCTCGGGCAGAGCTGGGTCCCCTTCTCCCGCTATCTCACCAATACGGTCTTCATCACCTTTGTCGGCACCTTCGGCCATGTGCTCATCGCCTCGATGGCGGCGTTCGTGCTGGCGAAGTATGATTTCCCCGGCGGCAAGGCATTCTTCAATATCGTTGTCACCGCCCTGATGTTCTCCGGCTACGTGACCGGTATCCCGAACTACATCATCATGAGCAAGCTGCACATGATCGACACCTACTGGGCGGTCATTCTTCCGGCCTTCGCGGCGCCGATCGGCCTGTTCCTGATGAAGCAGTTCATGGAGGGTCTGCCCACAGTTCTGATCGAAGCCGCGCAGATCGACGGCGCCAGCCAGCTGCGCATCTTCTGGACCATCGTGATGCCCAACGTCAAGCCGGCATGGCTGACGATCATCATCTTCTCCGTGCAGAATCTGTGGAACACAAACGCGTCCACGGTCATCTACTCCGAATCGAAGAAGACGCTCGTCTATGCGCTGCAGCAGATTCAGGCCGGCGGCATCGCCCGCACCGGTATGGCTGCGGCGGTCACGGTCATCGTGATGATCGTGCCCATCAGCATCTTCATCCTGTCTCAGAGCCAGATTCTGGAGACAATGGCCAGCTCCGGTCTCAAGGAGTAACGCAGGCCGCATCCTTTCATCAAGGACGGGAGGGAAACATATTGAAACGAATGATCCGGCTGCTGCTGCTCTGTCTGGCGCTTGTTCCGGCGGTCCTGTATGGCCCCGCTGCGCTCGCCGGAGAGGACGGCTACACCACATCCTATACCTATAACTACGACTACTGGGGCGACCTGCGCGAATCGCCGGACGCCTACAGGGTCGATCAGGTGCTCTACAGCGCCACGCTCGGGCTCGAGACGCCCATGAACAAGCCGCAGAGCCTCTATGTCCACGGCAGTGATCTGTATATCTGCGATACGGGCAACAACAGGATCCTGCAGGTGCGCCGGGAGAACGGCGGATTCACCCTCACGCGCGTCATCGACGCGGTCAAGGGCGCCAGCCCCGAAACCTTCAATACCCCCAGCGACATTGCGATTGACGGCGCGGGCAATCTCTACGTCTGCGACACCAACAACAACCGCATCGTCAAGATGGACAGCGAGCTCAATCTGCTGCGCGAGTATCTCAAGCCCGACGACAGCACGTTCGACCAGAACCTGAGCTTCCTGCCCAAGCGCCTTGTCGTGGACAGCTCCGGCCGCGTATTTGCGCTGGCCACCAATGTCAATAAGGGTCTTGTCAAGTTCGAGACCGACGGCACCTTCACCGGCTACATCGGCGCAAACCCCGTCGTCATCACAATGTGGGACTACATCTGGAAGAGCTTCTTCACCACCAAGGAGCAGCGTTCCCAGCAGGCTTCCTTCGTGCCGACGGAATACGAGAATATCTATATCGACAGCGAGGGCTTCATCTACGCGACAAACGTCAACTTCGAGGAATACGACCTCATGTACGACAACGCGAAGCCCATCCGCAAGCTCAACAGCATCGGCAACGATATCCTCGTCAAGAACGATCACTATCCCCCCATCGGCGATCTGCAGTGGGTGGAGGAGAGCACGGACAAGGGTCCCTCGAAACTCAAGGACATCACCGTCCTTGACAACGACATCTACATCGCCTTTGACCGCACGCGAGGCCGCATCTTTGGCTATGATCCGCAGGGCATCATGCTCTGGGCGTTCGGCACCAAGGATAACAGCGAAGGCTCCTTCCTCGGCCCGATCTCGCTGGAGCATATGGGGACGGATCTGCTGGCGCTCGATGAGAACGGCTGCAGCATCACCGTCTTCACCCCCACCGAGTATGGTCAGCTGATCTACAAGGCAAGCGACGAATACCTCAGCGGCCAGTACGACGAATCCGCCGATACCTGGCGCGAGGTGCTCAAGCTCAACGCCAACTACAACCTCGCCTACATCGGCATCGGCCGCTCGCTGATGCGTCAGGAGGAATACGGCGAGGCCATGGAATACTTCAAGATGGCCTTTGACCGCGAGAATTACGGCCGGGCCTACCGCTACTACCGCAAGACGCTGGTGGAGGACAACATCGTCCCGCTGGTCATCGTGGTCGCAGCGCTGCTGATCGTCCCGCTGATCGTCGGGCGCATCAAGAATATGAGAGCGGAGGTGGAAGAGTATGAACGCAAGAAGCACAGAAAGTAATGCGGCTCCGGGCAGCTTCAGGGCATGGTGGGACAAATACATCGCCTCCGTGCGCTACGGCAAGCACGTCATCTTCCGCCCGTTTGACGGCTTCTGGGATCTGGTACATGAGCATCGCGGCACGCTCGGCGCGGCGCATACGTTCCTGTTCCTCTTCCTGCTGACGTACATTCTCAAGCTGATGTTCACCAACTTCCAGTTCATCAGCGCTCCTCTGCAGTATATCAACATCTATGAGCAGTGCGCTTCGCTGCTGATTCCTTTCCTCACGCTGTGCCTGTCCAACTGGTGCCTCTCCACCCTCTTTGACGGCAAGGGTCATCTGACGGATATCTACATGGCGATGTGCTACGCGCTGGTGCCGTTCATCCTCATCCAGCTGCCGATGATCCTGCTGAGCAACATGATCTCCTTTGACGAGGCGGCCTACTACAGCGTGCTCAATGCGATCTCCATCATCTGGTGCTGCTTCCTCGTGTTCGTCGCACTGCTGGAGGTGCACGACTACAGCCCGGGCAAGACGCTGATCTTCATCTTCGCCACGATCTTCGGCGCGCTGGTGATCCTCTTCCTCGTTCTGGTGTTCTTCAGCCTGCTCAGCGACGCGGCGGCATACTTCATCTCGCTCTACCGCGAGATTGCATTCAGACTGTACTGAGGAGGCGACGGATATGAAAAAGAAGAAATCCCTGCTCCGCCGCCTGCTCCCGTGGCTCTTCACCGCGGTCGTGCTGACGCTGATCGTCGTCTTCATCGGCATCCCGCTCTACTCCCCGCAGGAGGTCGAGGAGCTGGATCCGCCGGTTGTCTCCTATTATGAAGGCGGCAAGAAGCCGCTTGTCATGGAAAACGACAGCCTGCTCTTTGAGCTGGACCCGACGACCACGCACTTCACCCTGACCGAGAAGGCCTCCGGCCGCAAGTGGCTCTCCAACCCGGAGAATGCAGCCTCCGACCCGAAGGCGGGCAACAGCGCCGCCAACAAGGGTCTGCTGCAGTCCACGCTGGTGGTAACCTACTCCTCCTCCGACGGCGTGATCGATTACAACAACTATCAGTACGCCATCGAAAACGGCAACTACATCATCGAGCAGCAGGAGGACGGCTCCATCGACATCACCTACTCCGTGGGCAAGATCGAGAAGATCTACATGCTGCCTTCTGCGATCACGGTCGAGCGCTTTGACACCTTCATCGCCGAGATGGCCAAGCCCAAGGCAAGCCGCGTCAAGAAGGCCTATACCCAGTATACGCCCGAGAAGGTCGCCGCCCTTGAGGACGCCGACCGCGAGGCGCTCCTCGCCCTCTACCCCGAGGCCGCCAATCAGGCGCTCTACGTGCTGCTGGCCAGCACCTCGGAGAACAACAAGAAGTCCATCGCCGAGATCTTCGCCAACGCCGGCTACACGCAGGAAGACTACGATCTGGATATGCAGCTCGTCGCCGGCGCCTCGGAGAACAAGAACCCGGTATTCAACGTCACCATCACCTATCGTCTGGACGGCGCGGACTTCATCGCCGAGGTGCCGTATGACAGAATCCGCTACCGCGCGGAATACCCGATCACCTTCATCACGGTGCTGCCGATGTTCGGCGCAGCGGGAGAAACTGACGAAGGCTTCATGCTCGTGCCGGAGGGCGGCGGCGCGCTGATCCGCTACAACAACGGCAAGCTCAAGCAGACCAGCTACTACGCCAATATGTACGGCTGGGACTACGCCACCGAGCGCACCGAGGTCGTGAGCGAAACGAAGTGCACCTTCCCCGTCTTCGGCATGTCCCGCGCTGACGGCTCCTTCATCTGCATCATGGAGGGTGCGACCTCCTACGGCGGCGTGCAGGCGGACGTCAGCATGCGCTACAACAGCTATAACTGGATCTGCGCCAAGTACAACGTGCTGCACAGCGACCGCTACAACGTCTCTGCGAAGACCGAGCGCCTTGTGTACATGTTCGAAAAGGAGATCCCGGACGATACCATCGTGCAGCGCTATCGCTTCGTGGACAGCAGCCACTACGCTGACATGGCGGTCGTCTACGGCGACTACCTGCGCCAGAGCAGCCCTGAGCTCGCCGCGGCGCAGCCCGCTGAGGACATGCCCGTCTCCGTGGAGATGGTCGGCGCGATTGACAAGACGATCGTCAAGCTGGGCATGCCGGTGGACTCCATCGTCGCCACAACGACCTTCGCCGAGGCTGAATCCATGATCGGTTCCCTCGCCTCCGCCGGCGTGAAGGACATGAGCGTCCGATTCTCCGGCTGGGCGAACGGCGGCATCACCCAGAAGGTGCTTACCGGCATCAAGGTTCCGGGCGTGCTCGGCGGCAAGAAGGGCATGGCTTCCCTGATCAAAGCCGCCGGCGAGCGCAGCGTGCCGCTCTACTTCGACGGCGTGACCTGCTTCGCCTACGACAGCGGCCTGCTGGAGGGCTTCATCCCCTACCGCGACGCAGCCCGCTTCACAACCCGTGAGCAGATCGCCATCCACCCCTATTCCGTCATCACCTACCAGCCTGAAGAGTGGCGCGATCCGTTCTATCTGGTGCAGCCCTCCTACGCCAAGGCGAATGCGGATACCCTGATCGCCGGGCTGAAGGATGCCGGCGCGGCAGGCGTCGCCTTCCGCGACATCGGCTCCCTGCTCAGCGCCGACTATAACCCGAAGAACACCACCACCCGCGAGCAGGTCAAGCAGCAGAACATCGACACGATGCTCGCCGCGAAGGAGGCAGGGCAGCTCGTGATGATCAAGGAAGGCTTCGACTTTACCCTCCCCTATGCCGATCTGATCACCGACATGGACCTCAAGGGCTCCGGCTACGCCATCCTTGACGAGAGCGTCCCCTTCTACCAGATCGCGCTCCACGGCGCGGCGGATTACACCGGCATGCCGGTGAACCTCGCCAGCGACTGGAAGACCGAGCTGCTGCGCTGCGCCGAATACGGCGCGGGTCTGAACTTCACCTTCATGGCCAAGGACACCAAGATCCTGCAGGATTCCTTCCATTCCGGCTACTACGGCGCGTACTACGGCGCGTGGGAGGATACCATCGGCGGGATCATCACGGACTACCAGCGCGATATGGCCGGGCTCAACCGCACGGTGATCGTCGGCCATGACATCCTTGAAGACGGCGTGACGGTCACCCGCTACGCCAACGGCACCAACGTCTATGTGAACTATACCAACAGCGACTGCACGGCGGAGGGCGTCACCATCGCCGCGCGCAGCTACCATGTGGAAGGAGGCGAAGCCAAGTGAGCAGCAAGAAGCTTAAAGCCCCGCAGCGCGGGCGCTGGACACTGAGGGAGTCGATCCTTTCGTTCATCCCCGGCAACTCCGTCTACCGCACGATGCGCGCGCGCAACGCCCGCCACGGCGTCGCCTTCATCCTGCCGTTCATCATCGGCTTCCTGGTCTTCATGCTCCGTCCGCTGCTCCAGTCCCTGATGATGAGCATGAGCAGCGTCAACATCTCTCAGGCGGAGTGGCCCTTCGTCGGGCTGGAGAACTACAAGTACGCACTGACGGTTGACCCGTACTTCAACCAGTACCTCGTTGAGGAAATCCCGCGCATGGGCGTCAACGCCGTTGCGACGCTGGTGCTCTCCTTTGTCATCGCGGTCATCCTCAATCAGGAATTCAAGGGCAGGACGCTGGCCCGCGCCATCTTCTTCCTGCCGGTCATCCTCGCCTCCGGCGTGCTGCCGGGCATCGAATCGCAGAACGAGTTCTACAACATGATGCAGGGTATTTCCGAGGAGGTCGCCAACGCCTCCGGCATCGATCTGTCCGCCGCGTTGGAGGAGCTGCTCTCCGTGTCCGGCATGGGCGGCATGCTCTTTGACGTCCTGTTCATGATGATCGACTCGATCTACGATATCGTCATGGCCAGCGGCATCCAGATCATCGTCTTCCTCTCAGGCCTGCAGGCCATCTCCCCCTCCCTGTACGAGGCGGCGGACGTCGAGGGCTGCACGGCGTGGGAGGCCTTCTGGAAGATCACCTTCCCGATGGTCAGCCCGCTGCTCCTGGTCAACTGCATATACACCATCATCGACTTCTTCATGAAGAACGACAACAAGGTGATGGAGCGCATCAACGAGGTCATGTACAGCCAGTTCCGATTCGGCGAAAGCGCCGCGATGAGCTGGATCTACTTCGGCGTGGCGCTTCTGTTCATCGCTGTCAGCTCCTTCATCATCACAAGGGGGATGCGTCATTATGAAGACTGAAAATGCCGT
>JAGBAV010000066.1 GCA_017938795.1 Clostridia bacterium | reverse complement strand
GCGGTCTCGTCCATCTTCGCGCCGGCCCACAGGCAGGCACGGATGCCGTCGCCATAGGCGCCCGGCTCGGACCAGGAGGAGCCGATGATGCGCAGGTTCCACGGCTGGAGGGCCTGCATCATCTTGAAGTTCTTGGAGTAGCCGCCGGTGCAGACGACGGTGCCCTTGGTCGCGGTGTAGCGGACGTACTTGCCGTCGCCGTTGGTGGCGATACAGCCGGTGACCTTGCCGTCGGCCTTCACGAGCTTGACCATGGTGGTGTTGTAGTGGAACTCAGCGCCCTTGGAAACCGCGTAGTCATACAGCACGACGTTGCCGTTGAGGGTGTTGCCGTTGCCGTCGTCGCTGCCCGCCCAGCGCGGGGAGTGGCCGGTGGCGAAGTGCTTGTAGGCGGCCTTGTCGTCCTTATCGCCGGACTCATGCCACAGCTCGACGCCGCGCTCCGCGAGGCGATCGCCGTACCAGTCGATGACGGCGCCGGACTGCTCGCAGAACATCCTCACCAGAGACTGGTTGATGTGGCCCGCGGCGGCCTCGGTCGCGAACTTGATGTACTCGAACTTGTCGATCTTGGTGCCCCACGCCTTCTGATAGCGGGAGTCCACGCCGCCCAGGTCGTCACGGATGCCCGTGCCGGTGCCGAAGCGGTCGATGCCGATGACCTTCGCGCCCTCCTCCGCGGCGGAGCAGACGGCGAACATGCCGGCGGTGCCGCAGCCGATGACGAGGATCTCGGTCTCATAGTCGGCCACGATCTCGCTGTCCGCGATCTCCGGCTCCTTGCCCAGCCAGTCGCCGTCGTCGGCCTCCTCGGCCTTCTCCTCGATGACCTCGACCGGGATCTCGCCCTTGGCCTGCTTGATACACTTGTCGGCAGCCTTCATCACGGCGTCGGAGGTGATGGTGGAGCCGCTGACGGCGTCGATCTCCGCGCCCTGCGCGGCCATGAGCCTGGCCTTGAGCTCCTCGGCAGCAGCCTGACCGTAGCCCTCGGTCTCGCCGGAGACGTCGAGCACGACGTCGGTGATCGCGGTCTCGGAGAAGGTCATGGTCACGGTGACCTTGTCCATGCCCTGCGCCTGCGCGCTGTAGGTGCCGGGGGTGTAGATGGCGCTCTCAGCGATGACCGGAGCCACGCCGCCGAGGCCGAGCGCGGCCGTGCTGGCGAGCGCGCCCTTCAGGAAACTTCTGCGGGAAATGTCTTTCATGGGAAATCTCCTCCTCACAAAAATTGGGTTGTATATATTGTAAAGCCGGGTGCAGGACACAGGTCAATACATTTCGGTCATTATGCGCGTTCCGTGTGACATTTTTTGGCGCATATGGTATAATTCATCTGTACAGGAGGGATTCGCCATGGACGAGAGACCGGAGATCCGGCAATACAGAATCGGCGACTATGCGCGGCACATGGGCGTAACGGCCGATCTGCTCAAGCACTACGAGCAGTACGGGCTGCTGAGCCCCGTGGTGACGGCGAGCGGCTATCGCTACTATCCATTCACGCAGTCCCCCCAGCTGCTCAAATGCATGGAGCTGCGCAGCTACGGCGTGCCGCTGCGCGGGATGGACGCGATGCTGCACGAGGACGACCTTACGGCGTACGTCGGGCATCTTGACGAGCGGGCGGAGGCCATCCGCCGGCGCATGCAGATCGACGCCGCCCTGCTGCGCGAGCACGAGGCGCTGCACGGCTGGCTGGCGCGGATGGAGGGGCGCAGCGAGGACGTGCGCGTCCGCGAGAGCGCGCCCATGCTCTTCCTGCCGCACTCCACGCAGTACAGCTTCATCGACGACCCGGACGTCTGCTCGCTGCTGCCGCAGTGGATCCCGATGATGCCGATGGTCAAGTCCTGCCTCTCCTACCCCGATCCGCTCAACGGGCAGGATTTCCATTGGGGGCTGTGCATCCGCGAGGCCTACGCCGATACGCTCGGCCTGCCATTGAGCGGCGCGGTGCGGCGCATCCCGCAGGGGCAGCTGATGACCTTCAGCTTCAAGGGATACCAGCCGGAGAGCGGTCAGAATCTCTGCGACGCGCTGCGCAGGCGGTGCCTCGACGTCGCCGCCGGGCGGGGCCTGCAGCCCGCAGGCGAAATGCACCTGATCATCATCATGCAGACGCAGGAGGCGGACGGGCCGGCCTATCACGGGCTGATCCGCATGCCCGTGCGCCCCGTATGACGATTCATATTCAGCGATACACGAAAGGCGGTGAGCGCTCCATGGCAGGGCGCAGACGAGGTAGCTCCCCGGCGCAGGAAGAGAGACGGCCTGCTGCGCCGGGCACAGGACACGCCGTCCCCCCTGCGCCCCTGACGTCCCGGCTGCACGACGACGGAAGGAGCGTATACCGATATGAACAGACACGAGCTTTACCATGACTGGCTGGCCGAGGAGGCCGCCGCGCAGATCCATGGCTGGGATTTCTCCCACATCCACGGGCGATACGAAGAGGAGGACGACCTCCCGTGGGACTACCGCAGGGCGATCCTTGACCGCCTGCAGCCGCAGATGAAGCTGCTGGACATGGACACGGGCGGCGGGGAATTCCTGCTGTCACTTGGGCACCCGCATGCAAACACCGCGGCGACGGAGGCCTACCCGCCCAATGCGGATCTCTGCCGCAGGGTGCTTGCGCCGCTGGGCATCGACTTTCGCGAGGCCGCGGCGGACGGGCCGCTCCCCTTCGCGGACAACACATTTGACATGGTGATCAACCGGCACGGCAGCTTCTGCCCGGAGGAGATCGCCCGCGTGCTGCGCCCCGGCGGGGTCTTTATCACCCAGCAGGTCGGCGCATTCAACGACAGGGAGCTGGTCGATCTGCTGCTCCCCGGCCTTCCCCTCCCCTTCCCGCGGCAGCAGCTCGCCATCGCGGCGGAACAATTCCGCGCGGCGGGGCTGACCATCGAGGACGGGCAGGAGGCCTTCGGGCGCATCCGCTTCACCGACATCGGCGCGCTGGTCTGGTTCGCGCGGATCATCGAATGGGAGTTCCCCGGCTTCTGCGTGGAGCGCTGCCGGGAGCGGCTGATGCGGGCGCAGCGCATCCTCGAGGCGCGCGGCGCGGTGGAAGGGCGGACGCACAGGTTCTTCCTGATCGCGCGGAAATAAGGAACAGAATCTATAAAAGGCTGTCAGGATAGAAATCAGTATTCTAAGAAGATTATTCTAAGTATACATTCCTTCTCAGGCAGGGGGCTCTGCCCCATCGCCCCGCCAAAGGGCTTTCCGCACGCGAAGCGCCGCGCAGGCGGCTCGCCCTTTGGAAACCGCAAATACTTAGTTATTCTGAGAATATCTGGTTTTTTTATCCTGACAGCCTCTTTGGCTGATGATGCGATTACTTCGCGTACTTCTTCACGATATCCAGCACGGCCTGCGCGACATAGGCGGCATTCTCCGCGCCGAGGGTGGAATACAGCGGGAGCGAGATCTCGCTCTCGGAGAAGTCGTAGGCCTTCTTAAAGTCCTCCGGCTTGAAGCCAAAGCGCTTGGTATAGGCGCTCATGGTATGCAGGGCGATGAAGTGGACGCTGACGCCGACGTTGCGCGCCTTCAGCTCCTCGATGAACTGATCGCGGGAGATGGTCAGGCGCTCCGGCACGATGCGCAGGATGTAGAGATGGCGGCTGTGATGGCAGTAGTCCGGCGTCTTCTGCAGGCGCAGCTGCGGCACGCCGGCGAACGCCTCCTCATACACCTTCACCGCCTCAAAGCGGCGGCGCTGCATATCGTCCATGCGCTCGAGCTGCACGGTCGCCAGCGCGGCCTGCAGGTCGAACATATTATACTTATAGCCCGGCTCCTCGATGTCATAGCGCCAGGAGCCGCCCTTGCCGTAGCGGTTCCATGCGCCGGCAGACATGCCGTGCGTGGAGAGGACGCGGGCCTTATGGGCGAGCTCCTCGTCGTCGGTGATCAGCGCGCCGCCCTCGCCGCAGGCGAGATTCTTCGTCGCATAGAAGGAATAGGACACCGCGCCGCGCGGATGATGGCCGATGAGCTCGCCGTGATAGCGGGTCTCCACCGCGTGAGCGGCGTCCTCGGAGAGGAAGAGGCCGTGCGCGTCGCACAGCTGATACAGGCGGCCCAGATCCGCGGCGAGGCCGGAATAATGCACCGGGACGATAGCCTTGGTCTTCCTGGTGATCTTCTTCTCGATCTCGTCCGGGTCGATGAGGCCGGTGTCCTCGTCGATATCGGCAAAGACCGGCGTCGCGCCGACGTGCAGGATCGTATTCGCGCTGGCGGCGAAGGTCAGCGGCGTGGTGATGACCTCATCCCCCGGGCCGACGCCCGCGGCGACCAGCGCCAGATGCAGCGCAGCCGTGCAGGAATTGAGGCCGATGCAGTACTTCGCGCCGACATACTCGGCGAACTTCTTCTCAAATTCGATGGTGCGCGGGCCCTTCGCCCACCAGCCGGAGCGCACGGCGGCGGCAATCGCCTCCACCTCGGCGTCGGTCACATCCGGGAGACAGAAGGGCATCCAGTCCTTCCTCACGGCAAAATCGCTCATAAGTTATCCTCCTGCCCCAAAGGGGCGTCGTCACAAAACAGATATCCTGATTATACCACAGAGCGCAAGCATCTTCAAGCGCATGACAATCCGTCACCCTACCGCGCAGAGCGAAGCCCGCAGGCGCGCAGGAAGGCGGCTGTTTTGCGCGTTTTCGACAAAAATCCGCGCCGGATTCGCATTTCAGGGGTTGACACTTCGCGAACGGCGCGCTATAATGCACTCAATCAAACACGAAACCGTTTGAGGAAAGAGGAGTAGGGAGCAGGGTTTCTGTCACAGAGAGCCGCCGGCGCTGGGAGTGCGGTACAGGGGTCGCTTCTGAATGGGCTTTCCGAGGGCCCTGTCAACGGGCGTTATGCCTTACTAGACGGGGACGGGACGCAGACCCGTTATCCGGCTGCACCGTATGTTGGTACGGGGTAAAGCGGGCTGTTTTGTCAGCCAAAATGAGTGGCACCACGGAAGATTATTCCGCCTCATGTTCCATAAGGGACATGGGGCGTTTTCTTTTCCCCCGCCCATTCTCCGCTGCCCACGACTGGTCTCATGGCGAACCCATCGACCCACTCAAGCAGGAGGAAACACTATGAAGCGCATCATCTCCATCATCATGACCATCGCCCTGATCCTCACCGCCGCGGCCGCTGCCGGCGAAAGCTACAAAATCGGCGTGGGCCAGTTCGCCCAGCACGCGTCGCTGGACAACTGCTACAAGGGCCTGATCGAGGGCCTCGCACAGGCGGGTATCGTGGAGGGCGAAAACCTGACCGTCGAACTGAGCAACGCGCAGGCGGACATGGGCATCGCCCAGCAGATCGCCTCGATGTACGCCGCCGACAGGAAGATGGACATGGTCGTGGGCATCGCCACCCCGATGGCGCAGGCCTGCTACAACGCGGCGGGCGGGCGCATCCCCACGATCTTCACCGCCGTGACCGACCCCGTGGCGGCGGGCTTCGCCGCGGCGGACGGGCGCGCGACCGGCGACGTCACCGGCACCTCCGACGCGCTGCCGATCGAGGCGCAGCTTAAGACCATCCGCGCGATGATGCCGGAGGCGACAAAGATCGGCATCCTCTACACCACCAGCGAGGTCAACTCCGTATCCGCCATCGCGCAGTACAAGGCGCTCGCCCCGCAGTACGGATTTGAGATCGTCGAATCCGGCGTGACCGCCATCGCGGACCTGCCGCTGGCGCTGGACGCGCTGCTTGGCAAGGTCGACTGCCTGACCAACCTGACGGACAATACCGTCGTCTCCGCGCTCGCGCTGGTGCTGGACAAGGCGAACGCCGCCGGCAAGCCGGTCTTCGGCAGCGAGATCGAGCAGGTGAAGCTGGGCTGCGTCGCGGCGGAGGGCCTTGACTACGTCGCCCTCGGCAGGCAGACCGGCCTGATGGCCGCGCGCGTCCTCAAGGGCGAGGCGAAGGCCGGCGAGATCCCCTACGAGATCATCACCGAGCCGGGCCTGTACATCAACAGCGCGGCGCTCGCGCGCTTTGGCATCGAGCTTGACGACGAGCTCGCCGCCCGCGCCATCGAAGCGAAGTAATTCACCCATCACACGGAGGGACATGGTATGACGCTCATCCTCAGCGTACTGGAGCAGGGCCTGATCTACGCGATCCTCGCGCTCGGCGTGTACATCACATTCCGCATCCTCGACTTCCCGGATATGTCCGTGGACGCCACCTTCCCCCTCGGCGCGGCCGTCACCGCGATGATGCTCGCCAGGGGATGCCACCCGCTGCTGACGCTGCCCGCCGCCCTGATCGCGGGCGCGATCGCCGGGGCGGTGACCGGGTTCATCCATGTGAAGCTGCATGTGCGCGACCTGCTCTCCGGCATCATCGTGATGACCGGCCTGTACTCCGTGAACCTGCACATCGCAGGCAGCTCGAACGTACAGCTCTTCCTCTATAACACGATCTTCAAGAACCCTGCCGTCTCCGCGCTGCCGTATGAGGCGCAGGCCTTCGTCCCGGTGATCCTCCTTGCGGCGCTTGCGCTGCTGGTGAAGCTCGCGCTGGACGCCTACCTCGCCACGCGCTCCGGCTTCCTGCTGCGCGCGACGGGCGACAACCCCGCCCTCGTCGCCTCCCTCGCCAAGGACAGCGGCAAGGTGAAGATCCTCGGCCTGTCCATCGCCAACGCGCTCGTCGCCCTCGCCGGCTGCGTGATGTGCCAGCATCAGCGGTTCTTCGACGTGGGCATGGGCACGGGCACGCTGGTCATCGCCGTGGCCTCCGTGATCATCGGCACGAAGCTGCTGGGCGGCCTGCGCTTCCTCGGCCCGACGCTGGCGGTGATCATCGGCTCGGTGATCTACAAGGCGTGCGTCGCCTTCGCGCTGGGGCTTGGCCTCTCCCCGTTCGACCTGAAGCTCATCACAGCCGCGCTGCTGCTGGCGATCATCGTCCTCGGCGGCGGAAGAAAGAAGGTGAAGCGCCATGCTTGAGCTGCGCGATATCGTCAAGATCTATCAGGCCGGCACGGTGAATGAAACCTGTCTGTTCGACGGCTTCTCCCTCACCATCCCGGATCAGCAGTTCGTCTGCGTCGTGGGCTCCAACGGCTCGGGCAAGACCTCGCTGCTCAACATCATCTGCGGCTCCATCCCCGTGGACAGCGGGCAGGTGATCATCGGCGGCAGGGACGTGACCCCGATGCCGGAATACAAGCGGCACAGGCGCATCGGGCGCGTCTATCAGGACCCGGGCAAGGGCACCTGCCCCTCGATGACCATCCTGGAGAACATGTCCATGGCGGACAACAAGGGCAAGCCCTTCAACCTCATGCCCTGCGTCAACCGCCGCCGGGCGGACGCCTACCGCGAGATGCTCGCGCAGCTGGGCCTCGGGCTGGAGGACAAGATGGGCGTGCAGGTGGGCAGCCTCTCCGGCGGCCAGCGGCAGGCCATGGCCCTGCTGATGAGCACGATGACCCCGATCGAATTCCTCATCCTCGACGAGCACACCGCCGCGCTGGACCCCAAGACGGCGGAGATCATCATGGAGCTGACCGGGCGGATCGTCGCGCAGAAGAAGCTGACGACCATCATGGTCACGCACAACCTGCGCTACGCCGTGGAATACGGCGACCGCCTGCTGATGATGCATCAGGGCCGGGCGGAGATGGACGTGAGCGGCGAGGCGCGCGCGCACCTGCGAGTGGAAGACCTGCTGGGCAAATTCAACGAGATCAGCATCGAATGCGGCAACTGAATGGAAAGCGGGAGAGCCGGACAGGCTCTCCCCTTTAACATCGCAGGACTGCTTCAGCAAGAGAAGTCCGGATGCCGCGCGGCATCCGGAATCGTACAAAGCATCGTGCTGCGGGCACTGCCCGCACTTGCGCTCTGCCGCATCAGCGTGCTATAATAGTTTCCGTTTCCGGCGGCGCGGCGCCGCCCTAATCTGACAGAAGAAGGCGAATACCATGATCGGAATGGGTACCATCATCAACTGCGCATTTGTGCTGGCCGGCGGCCTGCTGGGCTTCCTCTTCGGCAAGGCGCTCAAGCAGCGCTATCAGGACATCATGATCGCGGCCTGCGGCCTGAGCACGATTTTCATCGGCGCGGGCGGCACGTTCAAGCAGATGCTCACGATCACGGACGGCGCGCTGGGCACGCAGGGCGAGATGATGCTGGTGATCTCCATGTGCCTTGGCGGCCTGCTGGGCGAGATCCTCAACATCGAGGCGCGCATCGAGCAGTTCGGCGAATGGCTCAAGGTACGCAGCCATTCCGAGCGGGACGCGCGGTTTGTTGAGGGCTTCATGTCCGCTTCCTTCACGCTGTGCATCGGCGCGATGGCGATCATCGGCCCGATGAACGACGCGCTCTACGGGGACTACACGCTGCTGGTGACCAAGGGCATTCTGGACATGATCATCGTGATGGCGCTCTCCTCCTCCATGGGCAAGGGCGCGGTCTTCTCCGTGATCCCGCTGGCGCTGTGGCAGGGGCTGATGACGGTGGTCGCCGCCTTCATCGGGCCGATGATGACGCCGTGGGCGCTGTCCAATCTGTCGCTGGTGGGCAATGTGCTGATCTTCGGCGTGGGCGTCAATCTGGTCTTTGGCAAGAAGATCCGCGTCGCCAATTACCTCCCCGCGCTGGTCGTGGCGGTGCTCTTCGCCGTCTTCGGCATCCAAATCTGAGAAAATTTCAAATTCCCTCTTGCAATTTCCGGATTCTGTGCTATAATGTCATTTGTTCGGGATCCTCCCGACGAATTGCATACGGGGCATTAGCACAGTTGGTAGCGCGCTACATTCGCATTGTAGAGGTCACCGGTTCGAATCCGGTATGCTCCACCACAAAGGCCTTCTCAGCAGAGAAGGTCTTTTGCATTATGTATGAAATACAGCGATTAAAATAGACAATTTTCACAAAATCATAATTAGAGCAAGAAAGCAAACTGATTCACTTGGGGTATTAGCACAGACGGTAGCGGCGTATTCGCATTGCTTGGTGTATGATTTACCAGATGCAGAGGATTCGGATGAATCCTCTGCATTTTTTCTTTGTATGATTGATAACTTGGTATTCTTCATGCTATCATGTACTCGACAAACTTGAATTTGGGGAGGTAGATATAATATGAATTTAACAATCAGAAGGTTTCGCGAATCGGATGCATCAAGTGTACGAAATCTCATAGTGCGGAATTTTCTCGAAGTGAATAGCAAGGACTATGGAATTGAAGCTATGCGGCAATTGGCTGAGGTTTATGACGATAAAAAAGTAATTAATATTGCAAGCTATGCCCATATGTATGTTTTTGAAGTCGAAAAGACAATTGTTGGAACAGGCTCTATTTCAAGTTATTGGGGAAGTGAGACGGAAAGTATATTGCTCACCATTTTTGTCTTACCTGAATATCACGGCAAAGGAATTGGCACTACAATTATGAACACACTTGAAAGAGATGAGTTGTTTGTAAGAGCAAAACGAATCGAAATTCCTGCATCAATCACGGCAACAGAATTTTACAAAAAATTTGGGTATGATTATAAAAATGGTGTTAAGGAATTGGATGAAGAACATCATTATCGCCTTGAAAAGTATAGATAAATCTAGCTAATGTTTGTCAAGCCTAAATTTTGCTCAGTTGTCTGTAAAAAAGGGTGCAAAAAACTAACCCACCAGATTGCGGGCTTAAAAAAATCGTGTATAATGAAAGAGATCTACCGGTAGAGCTCCATCGCTCTTGCGTAGTAGATTCGGAGGAACTTGTTTACACCAGCCATCTTGGCTACGTTGTAGGGCTTGCCTTCCTGTTCCTTTTTCAGAATGAATTGGTATACGGGGTCGTCCTGAGGTTTTGTCAGTTTAAGGGCCTGCATGACCTCAAAACAAGCTTTCCGGAGAGCAGAGCTGCCACGTTTGGAGATATGGCGGTTTCTGCTCTCAAACTGTCCAGACTGGTATGGCGGTGCATCATTGCCCGCAAAAGAGTTCAGTGCCTTGGCACTATGAAAGCGCCGTATGTCTCCAATCTCAGCCAGGATGACAGGACCCAGCCGGTCACCAACACCATTCATTGCACGCAGCACCTTGTATTCAGGAATGGTTTCTGCAATGTTCTGCATCTGAGTAATAATTTCATCCGCTGCATTCTGAGCGGTTGCCAACAGATCGACGCACTGATCCTGGGCCGACCAAATGTAAGGATCTTCTCCACGGGTAGTAATACTGTCCCGGGCCAGCTCGTAGATTTCCAATCCCTTCTTTGGGGCGTATCTGTCCGGTGTTTTCTTCATAAGTGTTGCGTAAGTAGAGAGAAATCGAGTTTTGCCAATACGCTGAATCTCGTCAAAAGACTTATACCGCTTAATAAAGAGCAGTAAGGCACATTTTTCCGGATCTCGGCTTTTTAGTGCCAGAATTTTCGTAATACCGGGCATGGTTTGGTCCAGCATGTTAATAAGCTGCACCTTGAGAGTGGAAACAAAAGAAATCCGCTGCTGGTATTGCCTAGACAGGAATTTAAGATCCTCGTATTTCTGTTCCATAGAACTGTAGGGAACAAGCTTGTAAGACTTCTCCAGAGCAAAAGTGGCTATACGAAGAGCATCCTTCTTATCTGTTTTTGCTTTACGAATCTCAACATCTCCGTACTTCTTCATCTGGTACGGGTTGACAACGCACACCGGAAAACCTTCTTCCTGAAGCTTTTTCAGAACAGGATAATGATAGTGTCCGGTATACTCCAACAAAATGGTTACAGGCTCATCAAATGCCTTTAACCGGGACACAAGGGTATTCATTTCTGGCTGGGTATGTGCCATGTTGAATGGAGTTGCCAAAACGGTTCCATAAGAATCCAGAATGGCAACGGTGCTCTTGGATTTAGAAACATCGATTCCAACAGCAATCATGGTGATCCTCCTTTGTGAATGATATTGATCGGTTCCAGCGCTTCAAAATTCATTCAGATTGGTGCGTAAAACGGGAGCAGCACTCTGTCCCAACTAGCTAAATCGAACGCAGAATGATGAAGGGTGGCTGACACATTTAACTG
>JAGBAV010000065.1 GCA_017938795.1 Clostridia bacterium | reverse complement strand
GAATTCATGCGGGAAACGGCTGGCGAACTCCGGCAGGAGGCCAACCTCCTGCAGCGCCTTCTCCACGCGGCGCTTCCTGTCGGCTTCGTCCACGCGGCCGCCGCTGTAGAGGCCCTCGGAGACGATGTAGTCCACCTTCGCGCGCTCGTTGAGCGAAGCCATCGGATCCTGGAAGATCATCTGGATCTCGCGCGTCACGCGGCGGTCCAGCTCCTTGGAGATCTTGCCGTTGATCCGCTCGCCCTTGAAGATAACATCACCGGAAGTGGTGGGATTGATGCGGATAATCGCGCGGCCGATGGTCGTCTTGCCCGAGCCGGACTCGCCGACAAGGCCAAAGGTCTCGCCCTTATAGATGTCAAAACTGACGTTGTTAACCGCTTTGAATACCTTCTTGCCCTTGCCAAAGCAGACGGACATGTCCCGGACGGACAGAAGGACCTCTCTGTTCTCCTGATCAGGCATAGCCCTTCACTCCTTCCGTTGCCAGCTTGCGGACAGCCTCCGGCGGCTCAATCTTCGGCGCGCGCGGATCCAGCAGCCATGTGCGGGCCTTATGCGTCGGCGACACGTCAAAATACGGCGGACGCTTGACAAAGTCAATCTTCAGCGCCTGCGGATTGCGCGGCGCGAAGGCGTCGCCCTTCACCTCATAGAAGAGGTTCGGCGGGGTGCCGTGGATGGAATACAGCGGCTCGCCCTTCACGCCGAGCTGCGGCAGGGAGGACAGCAGCGCCCATGTATACGGATGCTTCGGCTCGTAGAAGACCTCTTCGCACAGGCCGATCTCCACGATATCGCCCGCATACATGACGGCGATACGATCGGCGACATTGGCAACAACGCCAAGGTCATGCGTGATATAGACGGTGGTCAGGTCGTACTTCGCCTTCAGATTGCGGATCAGGCTGAGGATCTGCGCCTGAATCGTGACGTCCAGCGCGGTCGTCGGCTCGTCGCAGATGAGGATCTTCGGGCGGCAGGCCACGGCAATCGCGATAACCACACGCTGGCGCATACCGCCGGAGAATTCATGCGGGTACTGCCTGGAGCGGCGCTCCGGCTCGGTGATGCCGACGTCCGTCAGCACGCTGAGCATCTCGTTCCTCGCCGCGTCGCCGTGCAGACCCTGATGCAGCTCGATCGCCTCGATGATCTGCGCGCCGATGGTCTTGAGCGGATTCAGGCTCGTCATCGGGTCCTGCAGGACCATTGCGATCTCCTTGCCGCGGACGGTCAGCCACTGGCGCTCCGTCCTGTACTGCGCCAGATCGTCGCCCTTATAGGTGATGCTGCCGCCGTCAATCCAGCCATTCGCATCCAGAAGGCCCATAAAGGTCTTGACGAACACGGACTTGCCGGAGCCGGACTCGCCGACGATGGCAAGGCTCTCGCCCTTATACAGATCCAGCGAAACGCCGCGCAGCGCATTGAGCTTGCGCCCGCGCAGGTTGAACTTGACGTCGAGGTCGCGAACCGAAAGGATCGTCTCTCTTTCCATATCGTTTCGCCTCCTTTAGACGTGGTTCTTGGGATCGGCGGCGTCCGCGAAGGCGTTGCCGATAATGTAGAAGGAAATGGTCACAATGGACAGCACGATCGCCGGGAAGATGAGCTGATAGCGCAGCGCCTCCGAGGTGATGAGCTTGCGGCCCTCGTTGATCAGGTTGCCGAGGGACGGGATATCCACCGGCAGGCCAAGGCCGATATAGGTGATGAAGACCTCGCTGCCAATCGCGCCCGGGATGGACAGCGCCATGCGAAGCATGATGACCGACACCAGATACGGCAGCAGGTTCTTGACGATGATGCGCGGCGTCGTGGTGCCAAGGCAGCGCGAGGCGAGGTTATAGTCGCGGTCGCGGATGATGACGATCTGGTTGCGGATGAAGCGGGCCATGCCCAGCCAGCCCGTCAGACACATCGCAAAGATCAGCGTGCGCAGACCCGGCTTGAGGATATAGGAAATGAGGATCAGAATGATCGTGTTGGGAATGTTGTCAATGACGTTGTAGACCTCGGTGAGGATGCGGTCGAGCTTGCGCACATAGCCCCAAAGCACGCCGACCGTGATGCCGATGATTGCCTCGACGATCGCGACAATGAAGCCGATCATCAGGCTCGTTCTTGTGCCGCTCCATACGCGGGCCCAGAGATCCTGACCGATATTGTTCGTGCCGAACCAGAAGGCATTCTCCGACGGGAGGATGCGCAGCTCAGCCTCAGCATTGGTGACAGCCGTGCCGTCCTCGCCGATGGTCAGCAGCTGCTCGGGCACATACAGCGCAGTGCCGTTGTTGGTATAGTCCTCCGGCGTGGAGAAGATATCGAGCTTAAAGTTGGAGCGGCTCTCATACGGAACAGCCGTGGGATCCTCCGGCAGCTTCAGCTTGGTCTGGAAGTTATTCTTCACATAGCCGGTGACATCCTTGTATTCGACCCTGCACCATTCCTCGCCATACTCGACGATATCAAACTTGGTGCGGGCCTTCAGGCTGTCCACGACATTGGTCACGGAATACCAGCCCTCGGCGTTCTTCACCGGCTCCGCTGTCAGCGCAGTGCCCTCAGGCGCGGTGACGAGAACGGTCGTCAGGCTCGGCGCGAGGTTGGAGAGCTGCTTGCCGGTCTGCGGGTTGTTGTTGATGAGGTTCGCCGGGTACTGGCCGGGCAGATACGGCTGGATGACCGTAAAGATCAGCAGCGCAGCCAGCACGAACAGCAGGAAAACCGCCGTCCTGTTCTTAAAGAAGACCTGCAGCGTGCTGCGCCAGTAGGAGTAGTTGGAATATCCGGTCTTTTCTGCGGCGGTCTCATCATATTCAGCGAGAACAAAGAGTTCGTCCTCGTTGACTGCGTCAAGCTCCTTCTGAATCTGCGCGGACGCCGCAGCCTCGAGCTTTCTGCTCTTGATATCCTTGAAGCTGGCCATCAGCGCGCACCCTCCTTCTTGACAAAGCTGATTCTCGGGTCAATCATGCCCATCAGCAGATCGCCCAGCAGCAGGCCGACAATGCCGATGCAGCTGTACATGATGACGATCGCCTGCACCATCGGGTTATCCTGCCTGCCGATGACGTCGACCAGCAGACCGCCCATGCCGGGGATCGAATACAGGGACTCGATGTAGATCGAGCCGGAAACCGTGTAGAGCAGCGAGGTCGGGATATACTGGATCATCGGGACGAACGCATTGCGGAAGACATGGCGCATCATGATCTTGCGGCTGTCCACACCCTTTGCGCGCGCAAGGCGCACATAGTCCTTGTTCATCTCATCGACCATATAGCGGCGCAGCCACATCGCATAATACGCTGTATTGCCCAGCGCCATGGAGAACACGGGCAGAATCCACGTGACCAGATTGGCCTCGTCAAAGAGCATGGAGATCCCCAGGAAGCTGGTGCCGTACATCTGGATGAAGATATGGTACACCGCCGCCGGAACTGCGTTGATGAATACGATGAACACCGTGCCGAACTTATCCCAGAACCTACCCTTGCCGCGCGCCATCGCCGCGCCGAGCGGGATGCCCATGATCAGCGCAAGCGCCATGGAGAGCACGCCCAGCTTGATGGAGACGGGCGCCTTCTTGGCGATGATCTGCGCAATCGGCGCGCCGACGCTGTATCGGGCAGACGTGCCCAGATCGCCCTTGAGCAGGTTCTTCAGGAAGTTGAACAGCTGCACCGGGATCGGATCATTGAGGCCGAGCTGCTCGAGCTTGGCGTTGATCGTGGCCTGATCCGCCTTCTCGAAATTGTCAAAATAGCCTTCAATCGGCATCTGACGCAGCAGAACAAACACCACCGTGATGATGATCAGCAGGGTGATGATCGAGGAGGCGAGGCGCTTGACACAGTACTTGAGCATGCTGTTGTCAAAGCCCCTGCCCGAGCCGCGCTTCCTGATGGAGGCCATGCGGCGGCCGGCGATATAATTCATCATTCTACAATCACTGCTTTCTGGTCTGTATCACCTCTCAGGCTGCTGTCCGCAGACCTGAGCAAAGGATTCGGGTCGCGAAATGGAGTTTTCTTCAGCCATACCGGGGATGGCCGGCGTCTCTGGAGAAAAATCCATTCCGCCGTTACGGAAGATGAAGAAGAAAAAGACAAGCGATGCCCGGGCGACGCACCTGCGCCGCCCGGGCGATGATTAGCTTGAGATGGAAGTACAGATTACTCGGCCAGCGCCGCGCGCTCCTCTTCCCACTTGTCGTACGCCTCGAAGTACTCGTCGGTGTTCATCGGCTTCTCAAGCAGGGACTGGCCCTTATAGCGCTCGTTGGAGATGCCGAACGGAGCGAACTGAGCCTCAAACGGATTGAGGCGGGCAGCGGTGTAGCCGCCGTTGCCATAGCCGAACGGGATGATCATCGCATTCTCGATGAGGAACGCCTCGGCGACGGTGTAGGCCTCGTAGCGGGCGGTCAGGTCGTTGGTGATCGCGCGGGCAGCATCGACCAGCTTGTAGTACTCGCTGACGCCGTTCTCATCCAGATACTCGGTCGCCTTCTCCGGCCAGTTGTAGGTGCCATCGTAGAAGGGATCGGTGTAGGTGTTCGGGTCGGCGTGGTCCGGACCCCAGTTGCACTTGAGCAGCGCATACTTACCGGAGCGGCGAACCTCCTTGAGGAAGCCGGAAGACGGGCCAGCCTCAACGATGATGTCGATGTAGTCAGTGCCCAGCAGGCCCTCGAGCTGCTGCTCGACGACGACGCACTCCTCGTCCCAGCCGCTGGTGCCCGGGTTGTAGCTCATCAGAATCTTGACCGGGAAGGTCGCGCCGGCGGCGGTCAGCTCCTCAACGGCCTTCGCCTTGTAAGCAAGCGCAGCCTCCTCGTTGAAGGTATCCACGCCCAGCTCGGTGATGGCGGCAAGAGCGCCCATCTCGGTGTAATCAACGCCGTCGATGGAGACGAACTCCGGCGGGGTGACGGTGTTGAACATGATGGACTCCGGATTGTCCGGCTCGGTGATCAGCATCGCCTTCACGCGATCCAGACCAGCATAGATGGACTGACGGAAGTTCTCGTTGTTGACAGCGATCTTCCAGTTCTCCGGCTCATAGGCCGCGTCGAACTGCGGATCGAAGTTGAACGCGTAGAAGTAGGTGTAGAAGCCGCTCTGGCGAACCGGGTGAATCAGGTCAGCCTTCTCCGGATCAGCCAGCCACTCGGCGGCGATGGTGGAGTCGATGGAAGCGGAGTCGATTTCGCCGCGGCTGTAGAGCTCCGGAGAAATGGTGCCGGCTTCCTTGTTGTAGGTCTGCTCGATGGTCGTGATCAGCACGTTATCGGCGTCCCAGTTGGTCTCATTCTTGGTGTAAATGCGCTTCTGCTGCGGCTCGAAGGTGGAGAGGATGTACGCGCCATTGTACAGGATGTTCTCGTTGCTGGTGGCAACGCCGAAGTCAGCGCCCTTCTCGGCCAGGAAGTCACCATTGACCGGCATGAAGCAGACGTAGGTGACCATGGACAGGAAGTACGGAACCGGCTCAACCAGCGTGTACTGCAGGGTGTAATCATCCAGCGCCTTCACGCCGACAGTCTCCCAGTCCATCACCGGATAGGGATCCTGGCCCTCTTCCGGGGTGCTGGTGCCAAGGTAGTAATCCTCAGCGCCGGCGATGACGGAGTAGAAGATGTTCGCGGTGGAGGAGGCGTTCTGCGCGTCAAGGATGTACTTGGCGGCAGAGACGAAGTCGTTCGCGGTCACGTCGGCGTAGACGGTGCCGTCGGCCTTCACCCACTTCGCGCCCTCGCGGATCTTGAAGGTGTAGGTCAGCGCCGCCCCGTCATACTCCCAGGACTCCGCCAGAGACGGCTGAACCTGGCCGTAGCGATCGTACTCAACCAGCGTATCGATGACGTTGGCGGCCACGGCAAACTCGTTGGTGGTCGCAGTGGTCAGATAATTCAGAGAGGTGATCTCGCCGGAATAAAGCGTGCGGTAAGCAGCTTCCTCGGCGGCCGCGGGCATGGCGAACATGCTCATCACGAGCATGAGGCTCAGCGCGAGGGCAAGAATTCTCTTCATATCAGTTCCCCCTTAATCTAATCTACCCTGAAAATAATAGGGATGCCGACACCATACCACACTTTGGAAATAATTGCAATTATCCAAGGGATGTTTTTGGAAAAATTACAATTGATTTGATGCAGGGATTGGTGCCATCTGTCATATGACTAAAACCTTTTCGGTCCTGTCACACCCGTTCCCAGCTGATCATGTCCGCATCGCCGCCCAGCTGACGCATGGTATACGGGAGCTCCGCCCCCTCTCGCTCCATCTCGCCGCCCTGATTGTCGAAGGGATCCACGCGCAGCTGGCGCTTCGCCGGCTCCAGCTTCGCCTGATAGCAGCGGTTCGCCGCCATGCGCATGGGATCCAGATTGCCGAAGTAGAAGCGGTGGCGCTCCTCATTGCCGGCGCGGTATGCGCTGCCGCCGTAGGACAGATCCGTGAACAGCCAGCCCCAGCCCTCGGCATAGAACTGCGCCCAGTCATGCCCGCCGACGTAGTCCGGGTCGATCGCAAGGCCGCTCTGCCACCTCGCAGGCACGCCGGCAATGCGGCACAGGATGATGAAGGTCAGCGTCTACAGGCCGCAGTCGCCCTTCAGGTTCACCGCGCAATACTCGCCATGGTTGTCGAACTGGAAATAATCGCGCATGAAGGTGTAGGTGATCTTCGTCGTCACGAACTGATAGATCTGATACGCCTTGCCAAGGGAAGTCGTCTCCCCCGCTGTGATCTCCTCCGCCAGCGCGCGCAGATACGGCGTGAAACGAATGTACGCGCCGCTCTCGCCAAGGTCGTCGTCGCAGGGCGCCTTCTCACCCGGATACAGCGGCGCATCCGGCGCAGGCATGCCCAGCGGATCGGCATAGCGCAGGCGGCTGACGTAGCTGTAGCGGATCCTGAATTCGTGATTCTCCGCAAGCTCACGCCTCCACCATGCGCAGCGCGCGGGCGCGTCAGCCGGGTTGATTCCGTCCGGATCGCCCGCCAGCAGACGGACGTCGCTCTGCTGCGCCGTCTCCGCCGGGAAGGGCAGATGCGCCAGATAGACGCCGGGCACGAAATCCTCGTCATCCACGCAGACGCTGGTCTCCAGCGTGATGCGCCGGGCAATCCCGCCGTCCCGCTTCATCTCGCTGATCATGGAATCCAGCCACTCATTGGCATATCCGGAGTCCGCATCGTCCGGCTTCTTCAGCGCGCCGGACTTGACAAGGCTCTTGTGGAAGCGGACAAAGTAGCGCTTCTCCCCATTGATATAGATAAAGTCGACAAAGCCGGCGAGCTCCAGCTCCTCCAGCTTCTCCTCCGTGACGCCGGGAACAAGGGCGCGCAGCCTCTCCAGCGCCTCCGCCCTGCCCCAAGGATACTGCGTGGGCAGGCGGCGGATCCTCTCCCTCTCGCACTCGAGGCGCCAGCGGAGCATCTGCGGCATCTCGCCCGCCAGCCTGATATCGATCGCACGGATCGCACCGTCAAGATCGCCCGCCCACTTGCGCTTGAGAATATCCTCCGGCAGCGGCATGCTCAGCGTATCCACACGTTTCATCATGGTTATTGACTTCCTTCTGCTTGTAATAGGGAGTATTATAGCACATCCGCGCCGCACGATAAAGACACAATTTCGCGCGGTCACAGGCGCGCGGCGCTCTGAGCATTATCTAATAGGAAGAGCTTCCCTGCAATCAGCACGCCGGAGCCCGGATTATTTCGTTTTTTTCTCTGCGCAGTATTTACACAACTGCCGTTCTGTTGTAAAATTCTAACAAAGGGCCTTCGTTCAATCCGGGTGATCTCATGGCACATTATCGTTAATGCTTTCATGGATCGACGATGACAGGGCCAGACGGCAAGCAGGCACTGCCTCCCCCAATTCTATCAGGACAGGAGATCATGCACATGAAGAATTTCATCGAATCCGGCCGCGCGGTACTGGGTATTGAGCTTGGCTCCACCCGCATCAAGGCCGTCCTCATCGGCGAAGACCATGCCCCCATCGCCTCCGGCGATCACACCTGGGAGAACCGCCTTGAAAACGGCGTGTGGACCTATCATCTTGAAGATGCGTGGGCCGGCATTCAGGACGCCTACGCCAATCTCGTGAGCGACGTGCAGGCGAAGTACGGCGCCAAGCTTGACAAGCTGGCTGCGCTGGGCGTCTCCGCGATGATGCACGGCTACCTCCCCTTCGACAAGGACGGCGAGCAGCTGTGCGAATTCCGCACCTGGCGCAACACCATGACCGCGCAGGCCGTTGAGGATCTGACCGCCCGCTTCAACTTCAACATCCCGCAGCGCTGGAGCATCGCCCATCTGTATCAGGCGATCCTCAACGGCGAGGCGCATCTGCCCAGGCTCGCCCGCCTGACCACGCTGGCCGGCTATATCCACTATATGCTCACCGGCAAGCATGTCATGGGCGTGGGCGAAGCGTCCGGCATGTTCCCCATCGACAGCCAGACCGGCACCTACGACGCCCGTATGGTCAGCCTCTTTGACGAGGCGATCGCCGATAAGGGCTTTGGCTGGAAGCTGCTGGACGTCCTCCCCGAGGTGCTCAGCGCGGGCGACGACGCCGGCGTGCTGACCGCCGAGGGCGCGAAGCTCCTTGACCCGACCGGCGCCCTGCAGGCCGGCGCGCTGGTGGCCCCGCCCGAGGGCGACGCCGGCACCGGCATGACCGCGACCAACGCCGTCGCCCAGCGCACGGGCAACGTCTCCGCCGGCACCTCCGTCTTCGCGATGATCGTGCTGGAGAAGCCGCTCTCCAAGGTCTACCCCGAGATCGACATGGTCACCACCCCGACCGGCAGCGCCGTCGCGATGGTTCACTGCAACAACTGCACCAGCGACATCAACGGCTGGGCCGGCATGCTCAAGGGCTTCGCCGAGGCGGCTGGCCTCAGCGTATCCATGGGCGATATCTATACCGCCATCTTCACCTCCGCCCTCAAAGGCGATGCGGACTGCGGCGGCGTGATCAATGTGCCGCTCTTCTCCGGCGAGCCGGTCGTCGGCCTTGACGAGGGCCGCCCGATGATGATCCGTACCCCGGATGCGGCGTTCTCCTTCGCCAACTTCTCCCGCAGCATCGTCGCCGGCGCGATGACCAGCCTGAAGCTGGGCATGAACATCCTCGCCGCCGAGAATGTGAAGATCGACTCCCTGCTCGGCCACGGCGGCTACTTCAAGACGCCCGTCGCCGGCCAGAAGATCCTCGCCGCCGCGCTCAATACCCCGATCTCCGTCATGGAGACCGCCGGCGAGGGCGGCCCGTGGGGCATGGCGCTGCTGGCCGCCTACCGCGCCAACAAGGCTGAGGGCCAGACGCTTGAGGCCTATCTGAACGATAAGGTCTTCGCCTCCGCCGCGAGCAGCACCGTCAGCCCGGACGCCGCCGACGTCGCCGGCATCGAGGCCTATACCGCGAAGTTCGTCGCCGCGCTCGAAGCCGAGAAAGCCGCCGTCGCGAACATCCGCTGATCCTTATGACCGCATGAAAGGAGCACGCATTATGAGCATGAAGCAGTATGAATTCTGGTTTGTCGTCGGCAGTCAGGACCTCTACGGACAGGAAGTTCTTGATACTGTTGCCAAGCGCGCCGCCGAGATGGCCGACGCCCTCAGTGCCTCCGGCAATCTCCCCTGCAAGCTGGTCTACAAGGTGACCGCGATGAGCAACGCGCAGATCCGCGATATCGTCGCCGAGGCCAATTACGACAAGAAGTGCGCCGGCATCATCACCTGGTGCCATACCTTCAGCCCGTCCAAGATGTGGATCAACGGCTTCGTCAATCTGCAGAAGCCCTACTGCCACCTCGCCACGCAGTATAACCTTGAGATCCCGAACGACGAGATCGATATGGACTTCATGAACCTCAATCAGGCCGCTCACGGCGACCGTGAGCACGGCTTCATCGCCGCGCGCCTGCGCATGCCGCGCAAGATCATTGCCGGCTACTGGAAGGATGAGTCCGTCCAGAAGCGCCTTGGAAGCTGGATGCGCGCCGCTGTGGGCGTCGCCTTCTCCAAGGAGCTGAAGGTCATGCGCTTCGGCGACAACATGCGCGACGTCGCCGTCACCGAGGGCGATAAGGTCGAGGTGCAGGCCAAGCTGGGCTGGCAGGTCAACACCTGGGCAGTCGGCGATCTGGTCAAGGTCATGAACGCCGTCACCGAGGAAGAGATCGACGCCCTGATGGAAGTCTACAAGGCCGAATACGACATCGCCACCGAGAATATCGCCGCCATCCGCTATCAGGCGCGCGAGGAGATCGCGATGAAGAAGATGCTCGACGAGCAGGGCTGCAAGGCCTTCGCCAACACCTTCCAGGATCTCTATGGCATGGAGCAGCTCCCGGGTCTGGCCAGCCAGCACCTGATGGCGCAGGGCTACGGCTACGGCGGCGAGGGCGACTGGAAGGTCTCCGCGATGACCTCCATCATGAAGGCCATGAGCGAGGGCATGACCGGCGGCACCAGCTTCATGGAGGACTACACCTATCACCTCGTCGAGGGCTGCAAGCT
>JAGBAV010000064.1 GCA_017938795.1 Clostridia bacterium | reverse complement strand
GAACAGCGCCAGCGTCGCCATGACGGAGGTGGACAGCGGCAGGTAGATCTGGATCAGCGTGCGGATCGGGCCCGCGCCGTCGATCTCGGCCGCCTCGCGCAGGCTGTCCGGGATGCCGTAGAAGAAGCTGCGCATGATGACGACGTTGAAAACGCTCAGGCAGTTGGGGATGATGAGCACCCAGACGGTATCGAGCATCTTCAGGTTCTTGAGCAGCAGGTAATGCGGAATCGTACCGGCAGAGAAATACATCGTCAGCAGGACGAAGCCGTTGAAGAAGGCCTTGCCGCGCAGGTTGTCATAGATCAGCGGATAGGCGCACATGATGGTCATCGCCATGGAGATGATCGTGCAGGCGACCGTCAGCCATGCGGTGAAGATCAGGGAGTTGGTGTACTTCGCGTCCTTGAGGACGGTGGTGTACGCCTCAAGGGTGAATCCCTTGGGCCAGAGAAGCACTTCGTTGCGGATGAGGTATTCCGTGGAAGAGAGGGAGCGGGCCAGCACGTTCAGCATCGGAACGAGACAGATAAAGATCAGCACGCAGCATACGGCGATGATCACAAGATCCGCAATCTTTGCGCCTTTGGATTTAATCATGTTCTCTTCCCTCCTTTACCAGACGCCGCGCTCGCCGAACTTCTTCGCAAGCTTGTTCGCGCCGAGCAGGAAGAACACGCCGATCACGGACTGGAACAGACCGACAGCCGTCGTCAGCGAGAACTGGGAGCCCTTGATACCGTTCTGATAGACGAAGATGGAAATGACGTTGGATACGCTGGTGACCAGCTTGTTGCTCAGCGCGTACGGGCGGTCGAACTCGCTGCCCAGGATGCGGCCGAGATTCATGATCAGCAGCGTGATGATCGTCGAACGCAGACCCGGCAGCGTCACGTGCCAGATCCTGCGCAGGCGGTTCGCGCCGTCCACGGCGGCGGCCTCGTACAGCTCCGGGCTGATGGAGGTCATTGCCGCGAGGTAGATGATGGTGTTCCATCCGGCTTCCTTCCAGATGCCCAGACCGACATAGGTGCCGACCCACCAGTTGGGCTTGTTCAGGAAGGGGATGGGCTCGATGCCGACCTTCGCCAGCAGGATGTTGATCAGGCCGTCGGTCGGCGCGAACAGGCGCAGCGCGAGGCCGGAGATGATGATCCAGGAGAGGAAGTGCGGCAGGTAGATGACCGTCTGCGTCACGCGCTTGAAGCCGTTGTGAGAGAGCTCATTGAGCAGCAGCGCGATGAGGATCGGAGCCGGGAAGCCGATCACCAGATCCAGCAGGTTGAGCGTGATGGTGTTTTTGATCGCATAGAGGAAGTCGCGGTTCTTGAATGCCTTGATGAACCACTCCATGCCGTTGTTCCTCGCCCACGGCACCTCAAAGAGCGGCTTGATGATGTTGTTCTGCTTGAAGGCCATCGTGATATAGGCCATCGGCAGATAGCGGAAGATGATGAAAAACGCCATGGGCAGCAGCAGCAGCAGATACAGCGTGCCGTAGCGGCGCATGTAGTTGCTCCATGACAGTCTGCGCTGCCGGCGGATGCCGTTGGCAGCGGTCTGGCTCTTTTTCAAAGCAGGTCCCTCCCTTATTTATGTGCATACCGCCCTCCTCGCACAAGAGCGGCAAACCTCCTATGGAAAGCTGCATCCGGTCGGAATACAGCGTCAATCCATCCAATTATTCTGATAAAATTCTACCATTTATCACAAAATGCAATCTTATCGATAATGGTCATTTAGTCCTCAGATATTGCGCTTTTTTCCGCCGGATCCCGGGTGCCGGGGACATATTGTCTCAGCCTGCGGTATTCGGTCGGAGTCATCTTCTCATACTGCTTGAAGATCCTGTTGAATGTGGCGATGGAACCAAAGCCGCTGCGCAGCGCAACCTCCGTGACGGAGAGCTGCGGGTCGCTGAGCAGCTGCTCGCACAGGAGCACGCGCTGGCGCAGGAAGAAGTCATAGAAGCTCATCCCGGAATACGCCTTGAACATGCGCGCAAAGTGATACTTGCTGTAGCCGCTGTAGGCGGCGACGTCCTCAAGGGCCAGCTTCTTCGCGCAGTGGTCGGCGATATAGGTGCATACATCGAGGAACACAGCCATCGTCTGCTGGCGGTGCGCACCCGGGCTCCTGCCGTCCTGCCCGCCCTCCATGAGGCTGCGGGCGACCTTGATGAGCAGCATGCTCAGCCAGAGCCTCGCCTCTGCGCGGCTGAAGAACGCCTCGGAGGAATACCCCTCCACAACCTTCTGCAGGCAGTCGGAGATCTCCCCAAGCAGTTCGCCATGCCTGTCATAGCGCAGATGCACGCAGGGATAGAAGCAATGCTGCACAGCGGCAAGCCCCTCCACCGCGTAGAACAGGCGCGCATCCGCCATGATGATATAGCGCCGGCCGCTCTCCGGGGCGAATATCTCGTGGACAGAGCCAGCTGGAATAATCAGTACCTCGCCCTCGCGCACGTCGTAGACGACGTCGTTGATGCATACCTCGTAGGCATTCTCGATCGGAACAATGATCTCAAAGGCATTGTTCCAGTGGGCGGGATAATCGTCCGTCTGCGTGTTGTTGTATACGCGAACAAGATCGTTGTCATGATGCTCGATCTGACGCAGACTGCTGAAGGATTCCCTCAAGCCGCCGTCCCCCTTTCATGCCGGAGCAATGCCCGCAGGATCAGTCGTAGATCTTCCTGCCCTTTGCGTCGGGCACGCCGCTGAGGCGATAGAAGAAGGTGTTGGTCACGTCGCGCCATTCGCGCGCATTGCGCAGCTGGCGCACCATGCGCTCGTGCGCGGTCTGCGCGTCCTGCGGCGGCAGATCAAGCGACGCCAGCACGCGCGCCATCTCTTCCGCCTCATCACAGCCCTCAAAGTGATCGTCATAGATGCGCTGGATGAGCGTACGCCCGTCCGCCATCACATCGTCATAGCGCATGCGGTGGAAGAAGAGCAGCAGAAGCTCCGGACAGGTCTCGCGGTTTTCGTAGCGGGCGGCCATCTCCGCCGGGTACTGGGCGGCATAGCCCGTGCCGCGGCTGGTGCGGTCGATGCCCACGGCGTCGCGGTTCGCCTTGTGGTAGGTGCCCCAGAGCGCGTATTCATAGCCCATGGGCGAGGGGCCGTAGTGCGTATGCGGCTCCACCATCCAGCAAAGGCCCAGCGGCGCGGTGTACTTCTCATAGACGCGGCGGCTGCCCATCAGCAGCGCATGCAGCGCGTCCTCCTGCTGCGCGGGCAGGCTGTAGGTCAGGCGGCACCAGAGGCGGATCACCTGCGCGGGGTCGGTCGCCGGGTCCCATGCCGTCATGCCGTAGGCAAAGAGATTGACCGCGGCGAAGGGATGGCCGGTGTAATTCTCGTCGCGGCCAAGGTTGGAGACGGCCGCCATCGCCATCACGCGGGAGGGCGGCAGATCGTCAAAGATCTCCTTCCACATCGGCGGCATGGCGTAGATATCGGTCTGATGGCCGGTGTATTCCTGCGCCAATTGTACCTCCAGCGCAAGGTTCGTCTTCGGCATCGCATAGAACAGCGGGGACACAGGCTCGCGCACCTGGAAGTCAAACGGACCGTTCTTCACCTGCAGGATGACGTTGCCGTCAAACTGCCCGTCCAGATACGCGTAGTGCTGATAAGCCGCCATCGGCCTGTCGGTCACTGTATCACGCCAGTCCTGCATGCAGTTATACACAAAGCAGCGCCAGACCAGCGTGCCGCCATGCGGGGCAAGCGCCTTAGCGAGCATGTTCGCGCCATCGGCATGCGTGCGGCCATAGGTGAAGGGGCCGGGCCTGTGCTCGCTGTCCGCCTTGACAAGGAAGCCGGCCAGATCCGGCACATAGCTGTACACGAGATCCGCGCGCTCCTTCCACCACTGCGCCACGCGCGCGTCGAGCGGATCCGCCGTCGGTACGCCGCCGCGCAGAGGATGCGCATAGTCGATGGAGACCATCAGCCGCACGCCGTACGGGCGGAAGAGCGCAGCCAGCTCCGCCAGCTGCGGCAGCCACGCCTCCTCAATCAGCTGGTGCTCATTCTCATGAACATTGACGTTGTTGATGCACAGCACATTCATGCCCACGGAGGCGAGCATCCTCGCCAGCTGACGCATACGATCCGGGTCATAATCAAACCGCCCGCCCTCAAAGAACAGCGAACGCCCGGAATAGCCGCGCTCGATGGTGCCGTCCGCATTATCCCAGCAATTGAGCATGCGCAGCGCATAGTAGGGCGCATGGCTGCCCAGCGGCAGCGCATCGCCCGCGGCGCAGGCCATCAGCAGGCGGTATGCGCCATAGAGCACGCCCGTCTCGCCGCCGGCGAGCAGGTAGCCCTCGCCCTGCGGCTCGAGCCTGAATCCCTCGCCAAGAGAAGGCTCCAGCGCCAGCTCCACCTTCGGGGCGCAGGCCGCCGCATCCAGCTCGGCGCGCGCCGTCTCCATCGGGGTCTTCGCCGCGCAGGGCGCGGTCTCCGGCAGGCACTTGAGCCACGTCAGGGTGTGGTTTGCAGGCTTCGTCATCAGCGTCAACCTCATTTCTATTATACTCAAAGCAACTTCCGTATGCAGGTATATGTGATTTTGTACAGAAACCGTCGTGTTGTTTTATTCATTATAGCATGGTCAAAAATAGCCGGACAATATATATTTTGCTTTTGATTTCTCAGATATTGCGCTCGGCGGTTTCGCACAGAGGAGATGCCGCCGGCCTGTCGAACTATTCCTCACATCCGGACGCGGTGTAATTACCCCGAATACATGCGTTATCATGCTGTATTCCTGCGCTTTTCCGCCGCGCTGCCCGCCATACCGTGCGGACCAAGCCGCACAAAAGGAGATCAGGATATGTTCACATCTTGCGAAGTGACGCCCGGCGTATTCCACATCCGCGACCCGCTGGGCGTGTATATGACGCTGCTGGCCGGCAGCGAACGGGCGCTTCTGGTGGATACGGGCTACGGCCTAGAGGATGCGGCGGCCTATGTGCGCAGCCTGACGGCGCTGCCCGTCAGCGTGCTGCTCACCCATGCCCATCACGACCACGCGCTGGGCGCGCAGCATTTCCCGTCCGTGAGTCTGCTCCCGCCGGATCTCGCCCTCTATGATCTGTATACCTCCCCTGTGCGGCGCGAAGCTGTCGCGCGGCAGGCGCAGGCGGCGGGCGTCACCGCAGCGGACAGCTATGCGGCGGCGGCCTACCCCGCCCCGCAGGCAGCGCAGGCAGGCGATATCGATCTGGGCGGCATGACGGCGCAGGTCATCCCCTGCCCCGGGCATACACCGGGCAGCGCGGTCGTCTATGTGCCCGAGCGCAGGCTCCTGCTCACGGGCGACGACTGGAACCCCTGTACATGGCTCTTCTTCCCGGAGGCGCTGAGCGCGGAGGACTACCGCCGCAATGTCCGCGCGCTGCTTGATCTGCCGTTTGAGCGGGCGCTCTGCTCGCACAGGGGCGATCTCTATCCGCGCAGCGCCGTGGAGGCCTTTATCACCGGCCTGACCGACGATGCGCTGCGCGCTGCGCGCCGGGTCGACCTCGGTCATCCCGTCGACACGCGGGAGGCTGCGCCCGCAGAAGGGCAAGTCTTTGTCTTCGATTACAGCAAAACCGCGCTGCAGCGCGAGGAGGAATGACATATGAAGGAGCTTCACATCACCCTGCAGGAGGGCGCGCGCGTCCCCTTCGCCAACAACGCCGCCTTCTGCGTCGGCACAGGCCGCATGGGCCTCGCCCTGCACAAGGAATACCTCGACCAGCTCGCCATGGCGCAGGAGCTCGCCGGCTTCCGGTTCATCCGCGGGCACGGCCTCTTCTGCGACGACATGGGCATCTACCGCCCATATACCGATGCGGACGGCGTCACCCACGAGGCGTACTGCTTCACCTATCTTGACCGCGTGGTGGACAGCTATCTGGCGCTGGGCATCCGCCCCTTCCTCGAGCTGGGCTTCATGCCCAAGAAGATGGCCAGCGGCAAGCAGACCCTCTTCTACTGGGAGGGCAACACCACGCCCCCGGCGGACGAAACCAAATGGACCGCCATGGTCAAGGCGACGCTCCTGCATCTCGCGGAGCGCTACGGCTATGACGAGGTCTGCTCGTGGCCCTGCGAGGTATGGAACGAGCCGAACCTCCCCGGCTTCTGGGAGAATGCGGATAAGCCGAAGTACCTGCGCCTGTACGAGATCACCTCGAAAGCCGTCAAGGAAGCGCTGCCCGGCATGCGCGTGGGCGGCCCCGCGATCTGCGGCGGCACGGGCTCGCTGGAGTGGGTGCAGGACTTCCTGACCTTCTGCCGGGAGAAGCAGCTGCCTCTCGACTTCGTCACCCGCCATGCATACATGGGCCAGCAGCCCCATCACGTCGGCCGCTACCTCTATCATGAGATGTGCACGCCGCAGTTCACCGTCGAGGAGATGCGCCGCACGCGCGAGATCATCGACAGCTTCCCCGAGTACCGCGGGATGGAGATGCACATCACCGAGTTCAACACCTCCTATAACCCCCTCTGCCCCATCCACGACACCAACCTCAACGCCTGCTACATCGCCGGCCTGCTTTCGCAGCTGGGCGACGTCGCGGCGAGCTACTCCTACTGGACGTTCGGCGATGTGTTTGAGGAGTGCGACGTGCCGTCCCGCCCGTTCCACGGCGGCTTCGGCATGATCGCCAACGGGCTGATCGCCAAGCCGACGATGTACACCTTCGCCTTCTTCAACAACCTCAAGGGCGAGTGCATCCACCGCAGCGAGCAGGCCGTGATCATGCGCCATGCGGACGGCACGCTCGAGGGTGTGCTGTGGAATCTCTGCCGCGAGGACGCCTCCCCGCTCGATGTCTCGCTCATGCCGCAGACGCCGGGCAGCTATACCCTGCTCACGCGCACGGTCGACGAGGACTGCTGCAACCCGCTGAAGATCTGGCACGAGATGGGCGAGCCCTCCAGCCTCACGCCCAGCCAGCTCGCCTTCCTGCGCGAGGCGGCGAAGCCCCTGTGCGCCTCCGCGATCGTCCCCGAGGGTGAGGCGGCGAAGATCACCCTCGGCCGCAACGCGCTGGTGCATTTCACCCTCGCGCCGTACAAGGCGAATCCGGAATACGGCTACGACTACAACTGGTACATCGAGCACTATTGATGCAAAGCAAAGAGCCCTGCCGAAAGGCAGGGCTCTTTGTATCGGGTCGGTCAGGCCTCTTCGCCGCCGGTCACTGCATCGCCTTCAGGCAGTCCGCGCTGATATACTGTCCGCCGGTGCAGCGTGCCCAGCGGCTGCCATCGGCGGCATAGCGCCATGCGCTCACATACACGCGGCTTCCCGGCTGCACAAAGCCGTCGGCTGCGCCGCCGGGCGCCTTGCGCAGGCGTACGCGCCCGTTCGCCTCGACGGTATACGCGCGCTCCTCCGCAATCTCGAAATAGCGCACGGAGACATACGCCTCATGCCCGTTGAAGGTCGTCCTGAAATAGCCCTTCTCGATCTCCTCCGGCGCGGTGTCGATCGTGTCTCCGTTATGCAGGATTCCCCATGTCGCCGCCGACTGCGACGGCCTGTTGCGCACGTTGACATACTGCCCGTCCGCGACGATGCAGGTCAGCGTCTCCGCCTGCGCGGCGCAGGCCGCAGCGGTCATCAGCATGGCCGCAGCCATCGCGCAAAGCATCCTGTACATGTTTCTGTGGTTCATGCTCAGCCCTCCTTATGTACTATCATCTATATGCACAGCGGCGGCATATATGCGCAATCCGCTCCGTACAGGCGATAAAATTGCTGCTCCGCGCGAAAATTTCAGCATGATGCGCATATGTCCTCCTGCGTGCTATAATAGACGCATCCATCCAGCGGCATGCGCCGCACATCATCCATCAAGAGGTGATCCCATGTCCATTGACGCGCTGCGCGGGGCCTTCCTCGCGCCGGGGGACGAGTATTCCCCGCTGCCCTTCTGGTTTATCAATGATGAACTGACCTGTGAAGAGCTCCGCCGCCAGATCCATGATTTCCGCAGCAAGGGCGTCGCGGGCTTCGTGCTGCATCCGCGCAAGGGCCTGCCCCGCAGCATCCCCTATCTCTCCGATCGGTATATGGACTTCGTTCGTTTCGCTGTGGAGGAGGCCGGGCGCCTTGGCATGCGCGTGGTGCTCTATGACGAGGCGATGTATCCCTCCGGCTCCGCGCACGGCATGGTCGTGAAGGAAAACCCGGCCTTCGCCTCCCGCTGCCTGCGCATGAGTATCCATGACGCCCCCCTGACCGCAGGGGATGACTGCGTCGCCGTGTGCGCCGCCCGCCTGTGCGATGGGGCGGCAGGCGATATCCGCGTCCTCACCCCGGATGGCAGCGGGCGCTATACCGCGCCGGAGGGCATGACCCTGCTCGCCTTCACGCTGTGCTATTCCGGCGGAACGATCCGCGGCGTCCACGAGGGCGAGGACGACGGCGAGCCGGACGCGCCCGCATCGGCCGACCTGCTCAATCCCGACGCCGTGCGCGCCTTCATCCGCCTGACGCATGAGCGCTACTACAGCGTGCTGGCGCGCCACTTCGGCAATACAGTGATCGCAATGTTCACCGACGAGCCGGACATCACCGGCCGCGGCGCGCTCCCCGGCCCCGCATGGACGGAGGGCTTCCTTGATGAGTTCGGCTCCGCCGCCGATCTGCCCGCGCTCTTCCTCGACGCCGGAGAGCGGACGCAGGTAATCCGCCTGCGGTATCGCCGCGCCGTCTGCCGCAGGCTGAACGAAACCTACTACCGCCAGCTCAGCGACTGGTGCGAGGCGCACGGCGTTGCGCTCGCCGGACACCCGGCGAAGGGCTACGACATCGGGCTGCTGCGCCATTTCGGCATCCCCGGTCAGGACGTCGTCTGGCGCTGGGTTGGCCCGGAGAACGGCCTGCGCGGCGAGGAGAGCGTGCTGGGCAAATGCGCCCCGGACGCCGCGCGCCACGACCTGCGCCGCCGCTGCGCCAACGAGTGCTTCGGCTGCTGCGGCAAGGACGGTGTGCAGTGGTCCTTCACCATGGACGAGATGAAGTGGTACATGGATTACCTCTTCGTGCGCGGCACCAATCTGCTCTATCCGCACGCCTTCTTCTATTCCCTGCGCGACGGGCGCGGGGACGAGCGCCCGCCGGACGTCGGCCCGGGGAACATGTGGTGGCCGTGGTACGGGCAGATCGCACTGTACATGCGCCGCATGTCATGGCTGATGACGGACAGCGTCAATCAGGCGCGCGTGGCTGTACTCTGCGAGGAGGACAGCATGCCGTGGGAGCCGTGCATCCCGCTGTATGAAAACCAGATCGAGTTCAATTACCTTGAGCGAAGCCGCCTCACTGACGCGCAGCGCGGCCCCGACGGCGGCCTGCGCATCGCCCGCCAGCGCTACACACATGTCATCGACGGCGAAGCGCCGGATCTGAGCCTCCTCCCCCGCGACGCTGTGATCACCCCCGCCGCCCCCGCACTTCGCGTGAGCCATGTCGTCAAGGACGGCGCGGATTTTTACCTCATGACCAACGAGGGCGAGACGGAAATCCGCGGCCTGCTCCGCGTCGCCGCGCAGGGCGGCGCGCAGTGGTGGGACGCATGGACGGGCGGTATCTCCCCGGCGGCAGCAGATAGTGAAGGGCAGTATGCCCTCACCCTCCCGCGCCGCGGCAGCGTCATCCTGTGCGTCTCGCCCGACCTGCCCCGCGCCTGTACAAACGCCGCGCCGCAGCAGACGCCCGGCACAGCGCTCCCCCTCTCCGGCATCACATGGCGCGTCACGCCGCTTGCCGGCGGATACGCCCCCTTCACGCTGACTTCAGATGGCAAAGGCCGCCTGCCCTCATGGACAGAGCAGCCGGGCATGGCGTGCTACTCCGGCTTTGCCGCCTATGAGACGGAGCTGCCCCTTGACACGGCGGCGGCGCTTGATCTGGGCGAAGCCTCCGGCATCGCGCGCATCCTTGCCGACGGGCAGGAGATCGCCCTGCGCATGTGGGCGCCGTATACCTGCCAGCTTCCGGCAGGAATGCGCCGCCTCCGCATCGAAATATGCAACACCCCCGCGAATGCATACGAAGGAGCGGCGCTGCCCTCCGGCATTCTAGGCCCGGTCACGATCACCCGCCCTTCCCGGTAAGCCTACCGGTCCCTATCACACACAAAAAGGAGAATCCGCCATGCCCATTCTGGATATGCCCCTCAGGGAACTCAAGCAGTATCAGGGTATCAACCCGCGTCCCGCCGATATCGACGCCTTCTGGGATGCCTCCGTCGCCGAGATGGAAGCGCTCGGCACCGGCTGCGAGCTGGTGAAGGCCGCCTTCCAGATCCCCGGCGTCGTCTGCTATGATATGTACTTCACCGGCGTCTGCGGCGCGCGCATCCACTGCAAGCTCGCCCGCCCGGAGAAGATCAATGCGCCCCTGCCCGCCGTCTGTATCTACCACGGCTACAGCGGCGCCGCGCCGGAATTCACCGGTCTGCTCGGCTATGTGCAGGCAGGCTTCGTCGTCGCGGCGATGGACTGCCGCGGTCAGGGCGGCTCCTCGGAGGATGTGGGCGGCGTGCGCGGCAATACGCTCAACGGCCACATCATCCGCGGCCTCGACGAGAAGGATCCCGCGAAACTCCTCTTCCGCCATATCTTCCTCGATGCGGCGCAGATGGCCCGCATCGTGATGGCGATGCCCGAGGTCGACGCCGCGCGCGTGGGCGCGATGGGCGGCTCTCAGGGCGGCGCGCTGACGCTGGCCTGCGCGGCCCTCACCCCCGATCTCAACCGCGCCGCGCCCACCTACCCCTTCCTGTGCGACTACAAGCGCGTGTGGGAGATGGACCTGGCGAAGGACGCCTACGAGGAGCTGCGCCAGTACTTCCGTCACTTTGACCCGCTGCACGAGCGCGAGGACGAGGTCTTCACCCTGCTTGGCTATATCGACAACCAGCACATCGCCCACCGCATCCGCGCGAAGATCCGCATGTATACCGGCCTGATGGACAACATCTGCCCGCCGTCCACGCAGTTCGCCGCGTACAACAAGATCACCGCGCCCAAGGAGGTCGTGATCTTCCCGGACTTCGGCCATGAATACCTGCCCGGCGCGGACGAGCAGACCATGCTCTTCATGCTGGAGATGTAAGCACCACGAAAAAGCGCTTCCATGCAGGAGGCGCTTTTCCCCGCGCGGCATGCCGCGCCGAAAGGAGAATCCCGATATGAAACTGCAGGGCGCAGTCGTCAATTTCCTCGGCGACAGCATCACGGAGGGCTCCGGCGCCTCCTGTACCGAAAAGAGATACACCGACGTCTTCGCTCGCGAATTCGGCGCGAAGGTCAACAACTACGGCATCGGCGGCTCGCGCATCGCGCGCCAGATCACGCCGACCGACCCGCGCATGGACCGCGACTTCTGCCTGCGCATGGAGGAGATGGACGAGAGCGCGGACGCCGTCGTCGTCTTCGGCGGCACCAACGACTTCGGCCACGGCGACGCGCCCGTCGGCACGCCGCAGGACCGCGACCCCTCCACCTTCTACGGCGCATGCCATTACCTGATGCGCAGCCTCGCCGAACGCTACTGCGGCAAGCCCGTGCTCATCCTCACCCCGCTGCACCGCCTCGGGGAGGACAGCCCGGAGGGCGACGGCTCCGGCCGCAGGCCCGAAAGCAACAAGGCCGTGCTCACCGACTACCGCGCCATCCTCATGGAGGTTGCGGCGTACTACGCGCTGCCGGTGCTCGACCTGTATGCCGTCAGCGGCATGCAGCCCGCCGTCCCCGCGATTCAGGAGAGGCTGATGCCCGACGGCCTGCACCCCAACGACGAGGGTCACGCCATCCTCGCCCGGCGCATCGGCGGCTATCTGCTCACGCTGTGAGCGCCGCCGCACACAAATCCTGTGTAAGAAAAGAATCCGCAGAGCGTCTGCTCTGCGGATTCTTTATTGCATGGCAGTGATTACTCCCACGCCGGGATGTACACGCCGGCGTAGACGGTGTCAAACAGAGCGCGGACTTCATCGGTGTGGTAGACCTCGGCGATGCGGGCAAAGACAGCCTCGTCGGCGCGGTCAGCGCGGGCGGCGATGACGTTGATGATGCCGTGCATGTCGGGGTTGTTCGGGTCATACTGCTCCATGTAGAGCGCCTGGTCGTTGGTCAGGCCGGCGTCCTTGGCGTGGGTGCCATTGAGGAAGGCGATGTGCACGGACGGGTCGCTCATCATGGAAGCGGTCAGCGCAGCTTCCATCTCAAAGAACTCGAGGTTCTTCGGGTTCTCAACGATATCGGCGACGGTCGCCAGCTCGGTGATGTCCTCAGCGAGCTTGATCAGGCCGGCAGCCTCGAGCATGCGCAGGGCGCGCGCCTCGTTGACGACGTCGTTCATGATGGCGATGCCGTCGCCTTCCTTGATCTCGTCAAGGGAGGTGTACTTCTCGGAGTAGATGCACAGCGGCGCGATCAGCGTATCGCAGACAGCGACCAGCTCGGTGCCGTTCTCGGCGGACCAGTTGTTCATGAAGTTGTAGTGCTGGAAGGCGTTGAGGTCAACCTCACCCTCGGCCAGCGCGATGTTGGGCATGATATAGTCGGAGAACTTGACCAGCTCGATCTCAATGCCTTCGGCGGCAAGAGTCGGGATGATGACCTGCTCCCACTGCTCGTTGTTCTCGCCGACGACGCCGACCTTCACGGTCTCAGCCACGGCAACAGAGCACAGGCACAGAGCCAGAGCAAGCGCAATCACAAGGATCTTCTTCATAATGGGTTCCTCCTGAAAAAAATGTTGTATCTTTCCCGCGCACGCTGCACGGGGAGTGACGGAATCAATGCTTCTTCGCGGAGAGCACATTGCCGGCGGACTGGATGATTGTGACCAGAATCAGCAGCACAACGCAGGTGAAGAGGGTCACGTCGGTCATCTTGCGCTGGAAGCCGTAACGGATGGCATAGTCGCCAAGGCCGCCGCCGCCAACGCAGCCCGCCATCGCGGAGAGGGTGATGAGGTTGACGACGGTGATCGTCGCGCCGCGGATCATACCGCCGAGACCCTCGCGCAGATATACGCGGAAGACGATCTCCCACGGGCCGGAGCCCATCGCCTGCGCCGCCTCGACGACGCCCCTGTCCACCTCGCACAGCGCGCTGTGGATCTGGCGGGAGAAGAACGGGACTGTCGCCACAACCAGCGGGAAGATCGCGCCCTTCGTGCCGATGGACGTGCCCATGATGATGCGCGTGAGCGGCAGGAGCAGGGCGATGAGGATGACGAACGGGATCGCGCGGAAGACGTTGATCACCTTGT
Source organism: Clostridia bacterium (assembly GCA_017938795.1). Classification (GTDB taxonomy): domain Bacteria; phylum Bacillota; class Clostridia; order Christensenellales; family Aristaeellaceae; genus Ventricola. The sequence continues at coordinate 4,170 of JAGBAV010000064.1, read as the reverse complement.
CAAGAACCGAGCTGATCAGCTTGTTCTCCATGATGCCGCCGGGGGCGGTCACCACGAGCACCACGCCAAAGAAGATGCCGAACAGCGCGCTGACCGCAGCGGCTGTGCCGACCATCTCCAGCGTCTCAAAGAACGCCTTCTGGAATTCGGGGAACGTCTTGACAACATTGGGCATCAGGACCTGAAGCTGCTCATACATGGCAGATCACCTCCACTCGGCTGGCCGACCGCTCGAACTCGGCGAGCGCAGCCTTCACCGCGCTCTCCTCGCCGCGGAAGACGACGATCATCGTACCGAAGGGCGTATCCAGCAGCATCTCGACATTGCCGAAGATGATGGAGATGTCCACGCCGTATTCGCGGGAAATGCGGGAGACCGACGCCTGCGACGTCCTGTCGCCGGAGCAGTCGTAGCGCACGACGGTATCGCCCGGCTCAAGGCCGAGGGCCGCGGGATCATTGCGCAGCAGCTCCTCGATGCCCTCGATGTGCGTGGTCGTGCGGATAAAGCGGCGGGTGATGGGCTGCTGCGGACTGGAGAAGACGTCGTAGATCTTCCCCTCCTCGACGACCTGCCCGTCCTCCATGACCGCCACGCGGGTGCAGATCTGCTTGACCACGGCCATCTCATGCGTGATGAGCACGATGGTCAGGTTCAGCCGCTCGCGCAGCTGGCGCAGCAGGCGCAGGATGTCCTGCGTGGTCTGCGGGTCCAGCGCGCTGGTCGCCTCGTCGCACAGGAGAACCTTCGGGTTATTCGCCAGCGCGCGGGCGATGGCCACGCGCTGCTTCTGCCCGCCGGAGAGCTGGGAGGGATAGGCTTCCGCCTTATCCGTCAGGCCCACGATGTCCAGCAGCTCAAGCACCTTCCTGCGCTTGGTCTCCCTGTCCATTTTGGAGCCCAGCAGCGGGTAGGCGACGTTGTCGTATACCGTGCGGGAGTTCATGAGGTTGAAATGCTGGAAGATCATGCCGATCTTCTTGCGCGCCTGACGCAGCTTCTTCTCGCTGAAGGCAGTCAGGTCCTCGCCGTCTATGATGACGCTGCCGGAGGTCGGGCGCTCGAGGAGGTTGATGCAGCGCACGAGCGTCGACTTGCCCGCGCCGGAGAAGCCGATGATGCCGAAGATCTCGCCGTCGGCGATGGTCAGCGACACATCGCGCACCGCGTGCACCTGCTTATCCTTGCTGCCTGTATCAAATGTCTTGCTGACATGACGTAATTCGATCATATACCGTATCCCTTTCGTCTGCTCTGGAGAACAGCTGAGAGCTATTATATCTTTCTTCATGATCATAGACAAGGACGGAAAACATATGCCCAACCATAGCCTGAGGCTATGACAGGACAAAAACCGGCCTGTCAAGCGCATCCGGCCGTCATAAAAAAGGATTCCGCCCCCGCGGCGGCGAAATGGAGCATATTCATTCTTCAGATTCGAAAGCGCTGCATGCGCAGAAAGCAGGATAACCACATGGACTTTATGACAGCCGCCAAGGCCTACGAGGCCGAAATGCTCGCCTTCTTCCGCGATCTGCATCAGCATCCGGAGCCGTCCCATTTCGAGGTGCGCACCAACGCCCGCGTGCGCGAGGTGCTGGGCGCGGCAGGGATCGAGCTGCTCTGCCCGGCGGATAACATCACCATCGCCGTCGTGCACGGCGCGCGCCCCGGCAAGACCATCGGCATGCGCTTTGACACGGACGCCCTGCAGATGCAGGAGCTGACCAACCTGCCCTACCGCTCCCTGACGGACGGCATGATGCACGGCTGCGGTCACGACGCGCACACCACCGTCGGCGTATATACCGCGCTGATGCTGCATGATCTGCGCAATGAGCTCGCCGGCGTGTACAAGATCATCTTCCAGCCGGCGGAGGAGGGCGAGCACGGCGCAAGCGAGGTCATCGCCACAGGGCTTGTGCAGGATATCGACGCCTTCTACGGGCTGCATGTCTGGAGCCCGTACGAGACCGGCACGCTCCACGCCAGCCCGGGCGGCATGGCGGCTTGCCCAGATATGTTCAAGATCACGATTCACGGCAGGGGCGGCCATGGCGCAGCGCCGCATTCCTGCGTGGACCCCATCGCCGCAGGCGCCGCGATCGTGCAGTCCCTGCAGCATATCGTCTCCCGCTTCGTCTCCCCGATGCAGAGCGCGGTGGTGACCATCGGCTCCTTCCACGCCGGCACGCGCTGCAACATCATCGCGCAGGACGCCGTGCTCGAGGGCACGCTGCGCTGCTTTGACGATGCCGTTCATGAGATGATGCTCGAGCGCTTCTCCTCCATCATTCACAATGTCGCGCAGGCGCACGGCTGCACCGCCGAGATCGAGATGAATCACGTCTGCGGCGTGGTGGTCAACGACGCCGCCCTTGCGCAGATCGCCAACCGCGCCGCCGCGCAGCTCGTCCCGCAGGAGAAGATTCAGCCGCAGGAGCCCAGCATGCTCGGCGACGACTTCGCGGATTACCGCGCCATCGCGCCGTGCTGCTATGTGCAGGCCGGCATGAACAACCCGGCCAAGGGCTGCACGGCCGCCCATCACCACGGCATGTTCATGGTGGATGAGGATGTGCTGCCGCTGTGCTGCGCATGGATGGCGCTGAGCGCCGCCATGACCGCCGACCCGGAATAAACGGTTATCTTCAGAATATACTGAATGCAGACGATTTTGCCGGAATCTTAACAGGATTTTCCGTTCTGATCAAGAAATAAACTTTGTTACCACACTTCTCCGGCAGCCCGCGTACCGGCGTGCCGCCGAACACCAGGAGGAATCACACCCATGCCCGGTAAAATCAACGGCGAAAAGCTCAAGCTCTTTCTATACCGCCGCAAAACCAACACGCTCGGTCTGTTCCTGATCGCCGCGCTGTCTGTCGCTGTCACGCTGATCTGTGCGCTCATCGGCTTCCCGCGGACGGATATCCTCGCCGGGGTCAGCCTGCTGCTGATCCTGCTGTGCATCGTGCAGCTGTACAGGCTGCGCAAGTCCTTCCGCACGATCCCCTCGTTCAAAGGCCAGCGCAAGAAGAGAAAGGCCAAGGAAGAAGCATAAACGCAGGCAGCCGCTCCTAGCCGGGAGCGGCTATTTCGCCCATATGCATACAGCCCCGCTCCATCCCGGAGCGGGGCTGCTGTTTTTTATGCAGGGGGGTATTCGGCAGAGCGGTTACTCGCTAAGCTCCGCCAGCTTCTCCGCGGCGCTCTCATTTCCCGCATCCGCAGCCTTCTGATACCACTGCTTCGCGGTCTCCATGTCGGCGTCCACGCCGCGGCCATACTCATGCATGAAGCCGATGCTGTACATCGCGCCGGATTCACCGGCCTCCGCCGCCTTCGTGTACCACTCCAGCGCCGCCGCATAGTCCTGCTCCGTGCCCTGACCGTTGTCGTACATGAAGCCAAGCATATATGCCGCGTGGCTGTCGCCGGCTTCTGCCGCCTTCCGGTACCACTCCAGCGCCTTCACATAGTCCTGCTCCGCGCCCAGAGCGTAGTAGTACATCTCAGCAATGCGCATGACGATGCCCTCGTTGCCGGCCTCCGCCGCCTTCAGGTACCACTCCAGCGCCGCCGCATAGTCCTGCTCCGTGCCCTGACCGTTGTCGTACATGAAGCCGATCAGATACAGCGTATGGTCATCCGTCTTTGTCTCTGCCGCCTTCAGGTACCACTCCAGCGCCTTCGTGTAGTCCTGCTCCACGCCCTTGCCGTTGTAATACATGCCGGCAGCATTCTTCATGCCGTTCACGTCCCCGGCCTCCGCAGCCTTCAGGTACCATTCCAGCGCCTTCGCAGCATCCGGCTCCGTGCCGCGGCCATTCTCATACATGCTGCCGATGCGGAACATCGCGTCGGCTTCGCCGGCCTCCGCCGCCCTCAGGTACCACTCCAGCGCTTTCGCATAATCCTGCTCCATGCCGAGGCCATTTTCATACATATAGCCGACCATATCCATGGCAAAGCTGTCGCCGGCCTCCGCCGCCTTCATATACCACTCAAAGGCCTTGACATAATCCGGCTCCACGCCCTTGCCGTCATAATACCTGTCGGCAGCGGCCTTCATGCCGTTCACGTTCCCGGCCTCCGCAGCCTTCAGGTACCATTCCAGCGCCTTCGTATAGTCCTGCTCCACGCCATGACCCTCGTAATACAGATCG